>NZ_JABMCU010000126.1:0-13386 GCF_013179605.1 Enterobacter sp. CM29
TCTCGGCGATATGCAGAAACGCATCTCCGAAGAGACTCACCACGCGCTGAGCGAGCTTTCTACCAACGCGGGCTATCCAATCACTGAAACCTTAAGCGGTAGCGGCGATCTGGGCCAGGTGCTGGTTGATGCGATTAAGAAATACGATATGGACCTGGTGGTATGCGGTCACCATCAGGACTTCTGGAGCAAACTGATGTCTTCCGCACGTCAGCTGATTAACACCGTACACGTGGATATGCTGATTGTTCCACTGCGTGACGAAGAAGACGAGTAAGTGCAAAAAAGCCCGGCGGCGCTAACGCATACCGGGCCTACAAGCGGCACTGAATGTAGGCCGGGTAAGGCGAAGCCGCCACCCGGCTTTTTTTATTCCGGCGTACCTGAATAGATATCAAAGCGATGCCCTTTGGTGGTCACCGCGTTAGTGGTCGCAACGTCCGCCAGCGGCGGCGCATAGTCAGGACGTTTCACCACCACCCGCTTCGTCGCCAGTTGACGAGCCGGCTCCAGCAGGCCATCGGCATCTAAATCTGGCCCCACCAGCGACTGAAACACTCGCATCTCTTTCTTCACCAGCGCGCTTTTCTGCTTATGCGGGAACATCGGGTCGAGATAGACCACCTGCGGGCGCGGGGTGATATCGGTCAGCGCCGTCAGGCTGGAGGCATGAATAAGTTGCAAACGTTCCTGTAACCACGAGCCGATTTCCGGGTCCGCATAGCCTCGCGTCAGCCCGTCGTCGAGCAGCGCGGCGACAACCGGATTACGCTCCAGCATCCGAACACGGCAGCCCACCGAGGCCAGCACAAACGCATCGCGCCCCAGCCCCGCCGTGGCGTCCACCACGTCCGGAAGATAGCTCCCTTTAATGCCAACCGCCTTGGCCACCGCTTCGCCGCGACCGCCGCCGAACTTACGCCGATGCGCCATCGCGCCGCCGACAAAATCGACAAAAATCCCGCCAAGCTTTGGCTCATCGCGCTTGCGCAGCTCCAGATGTTCCGGCGTCATCACCAGCGCCATCAGGTTCTTTTCATCATGTTCCAGCTCCCAGCGGGCCGCCAGAACAGATAAGGCGCCGTCACCGGCGCCTGTTTCATCTACTAAGCAGATCTTCACGTAGCAATCAGCCTTTGATTCCGTAATGCTCCAGCATCGCATCCAGCTGCGGCTCGCGGCCACGGAAGCGTTTGAACAGCTCCATAGGCTCTTCTGAACCGCCGCGGGTCAGGATGTTGTCGAGGAACGACTGACCGGTTTCGCGGTTGAAAATCCCCTCTTCTTCGAAGCGCGAGAAGGCATCCGCCGCCAGCACGTCGGCCCACAGGTAGCTGTAGTAGCCTGCGGCGTACCCGCCTGCGAAGATATGGCTGAACGCGTGCGGGAAGCGTCCCCAGGTCGGGCCTGGAATGACGGCAACCTGCTTTTTAATCTCAGCCAGGGTTTCGAGGATTTTCGCCCCCTGCTCCGGGCTGAACTCGGCGTGCAGGCGGAAGTCAAACAGGCCGAACTCCAGCTGACGCAGGATAAACATCGCCGCCTGGTAGTTTTTCGCCGCCAGCATTTTATCCAGCAGTTCTTTCGGCAGCGGTTCGCCCGTTTCGTAATGACCAGAGATAAACGCCAGCGCGTCCGGCTCCCAGCACCAGTTCTCCATAAACTGGCTTGGCAGCTCGACCGCATCCCATGGCACACCGCTGATACCAGCGACGCCAGCGGTTTCGATGCGGGTCAGCATGTGGTGCAGGCCGTGACCGAACTCGTGGAACAGGGTGATCACTTCATCGTGGGTAAACAGAGCAGGTTTGCCGCTCACCGGACGGTTGAAGTTACAGGTCAGGTAGGCAACAGGTTTTTGCAGGGAACCATCCGCTTTACGCATCTGGCCCACGCAGTCGTCCATCCACGCCCCACCGCGCTTGTTCTCACGCGCGTAGAGATCGAGATAGAAGCTGCCGCGCAGCTCGTTGTTCTCGTCATACAGCTCGAAGAAGCGCACGTCCGGATGCCAGACGTCGATATCGGTACGCTCTTTCGCGGTAATGCCGTAGATGCGCTTTACTACCTCGAACAGACCGTTGACGGCTTTGTTTTCCGGGAAGTACGGACGTAGTTGTTCGTCGCTGATGCTGTAGAGGTGCTGTTTCTGTTTTTCGCTGTAGTATGCGATATCCCACGGCTGAAGCTCGTCCACGCCGAACTCCGCTTTCGCAAAGGCGCGCAGCTGAGCTAACTCTTTTTCACCCTGAGGACGGGCGCGTTTCGCCAGATCGGTCAGGAAGTCGAGTACCTGCTGTGGGTTCTCGGCCATTTTGGTGGCGAGGGATTTATCCGCGTAGCTGTCGAAGCCCAGCAGCTGTGCCAGCTCGTGGCGCAGGGCGAGGATCTCCGCCATCACCGGGCTGTTATCCCACTTACCGGCATTCGGTCCCTGATCGGAGGCGCGGGTGCTGTAGGCCCGATACATCTCTTCGCGCAGGGCCTGGTTGTCGCAGTAGGTCATCACTGGCAGATAGCTTGGGATATCCAGCGTTAACAGGAAGCCTTCCTGCTCTTTCGCTTCGGCCTGGGCTTTTGCCGCCGCCAGCGCACTTTCCGGCATACCGGCCAGTTCGGATTCATCGGTAATCAGCTTCGTCCAGCCCATGGTGGCGTCGAGGACGTTGTTGCTGTACTGGTTGCCCAGCTCGGACAGGCGCGCGGCGATTTCGCCGTAGCGAACCTGTTTTTCTTTTGGCAGGCCAATCCCGGACAGTTCGAAATCACGCAGCGCGTTATCAACCGATTTTTTCTGCGCCGTGTTCAGTTCGGCATAATGGTCGCCGTCGCGCAGGTCGCGGTAGGCTTTGTAGAGCCCCTCGTGCTGGCCGACCCAGGTGCTGTACTCGGAGAGCAGCGGCAGGGTCTGTTCGTAGGCTTCGCGCAGCTCCGGGCTGTTTTTCACCGAGTTCAGGTGGCTCACCGGGGAGAAAATGCGCCCCAGCACGTCGTCCACTTCGGCCAGCGGCTGACACAGATTTTCCCAGGTGTACGGCGCGCCCTGCGCGACCACGTTCTCTACCGCCGCGCGGCAGTTTTCCAGCGACTGGGTAACGGCTGGAACCACATGCTCAGGGAGGATTTTAGAAAACGGTGGCAACGAAAAAGGCGTCAGTAATGGATTGGTCATAAACGCTGTCCTGTTGAAATAGATGAATGAAGCGCGCATCCGGCGCTGTGCATATTGTTTTCTGTAATGGGGTTAAGTGTAGAGGATTTCAATGCCGGAGGTTGTCGAAAAACGCCCTGTGGCGCTGCGCTTACCGGGCCTACGGGTAATCTGTGCCGTTCTGCTGTAAACTGTGGCAAATCGTCAATTCAGCGGAAAATCATTACCCATGCTCAGTTATCGCCACAGCTTCCACGCTGGCAACCACGCCGACGTCCTTAAACACACCGTTCAGAGCCTGATCATTGAAGCGCTTAAAGAGAAAGACAAGCCGTTTCTCTACCTGGACACCCACGCGGGGGCGGGCCGTTATCAGCTGAGCGGCGAACATGCCGAGCGTACCGGTGAATATCTGGAAGGCATCGCCCGTATCTGGCAGCAGGACGATCTGCCTGCCGAACTGGAGCCGTACATCGGCGTGGTGAATCATTTCAACCGCAACGGCCAGCTGCGCTATTACCCTGGCTCTCCGCTGATTGCCCGCCAGCTGCTGCGCGAGCAGGACAGCCTCCAGTTGACCGAGCTGCACCCAAGCGACTTCCCGCTGCTGCGCGCTGAGTTTCAGAAAGATAACCGCGCCCGCGTGGACAAAGCCGATGGCTACCAGCAGCTAAAAGCCAAGCTGCCGCCGGTTTCGCGTCGCGGCCTGGTGCTGATCGACCCGCCGTACGAAATCAAAACCGACTATCAGGCGGTGGTGGCCGGTATCAACGAAGGTTACAAACGCTTTGCGACCGGAACCTATGCCCTGTGGTATCCGGTAGTGCTACGCGCGCAAATTAAGCGCATGATCAAGGATCTGGAGGCGACCGGCATCCGCAAAATCCTGCAGATTGAGCTGGCGGTGCGGCCCGACAGCGACCAGCGCGGCATGACCGCGTCCGGCATGATTGTGATTAACCCGCCGTGGAAGCTCGAAGCGCAGATGAACAACGTGCTGCCGTGGCTGCATAAAACGCTGGTGCCAGCCGGTACGGGCCACACCACCGTAAGCTGGATCGTGCCGGAGTAATCGCAGCCATCGGTGGAACCTATTGATTTCAGGTATACAATCGCGGCAATTCACGATTAAGGACAAAAGCTATGACTAAGCATTATGACTACATCGCAATCGGCGGCGGCAGCGGCGGCATCGCCTCCATCAACCGTGCGGCCATGTACGGCCAGAAGTGTGCGCTGATTGAAGCCAAAGAACTCGGCGGCACCTGCGTAAACGTGGGTTGTGTACCGAAGAAAGTGATGTGGCATGCCGCGCAAATCCGTGAAGCTATCCATATGTATGGCCCGGACTACGGCTTTGACACCACCATCAACCACTTCGACTGGGATAAGCTGATCGCCAGCCGTACCGCCTATATCGACCGTATTCACACCTCGTACGATAATGTGCTGGGCAAGAATAACGTCGACGTGATCCGCGGCTTCGCCCGTTTCGTGGATGCGAAGACGATCGAAGTGAACGGCGAGACGATCACTGCCGATCACATCCTGATCGCCACCGGTGGCCGTCCGAGCCATCCGAACATTCCGGGCGCGGAATACGGCATCGACTCCGACGGGTTCTTCGAGCTGCCTGCTCTGCCAGAGCGCGTTGCCATTGTAGGCGCGGGTTACATCGCGGTTGAGCTTGCTGGCGTGATTAACGGCCTTGGGGCGGAAGCGCACCTGTTTGTGCGTAAACACGCGCCGCTGCGTAGCTTTGATCCGCTAATCGTCGACACGCTGGTCGAGGTGATGAACGCCGAAGGCCCAACCCTGCACACCAACGCCGTGCCAAAAGCGGTGGTTAAAAATGCGGACGGTAGCCTGACCCTAGAGCTGGAAGATGGCCGCAGCCAGACCGTTGATTGCCTGATCTGGGCGATTGGTCGTGAACCGGCCACCGACAACTTCAACCTGGCCGCAACCGGGGTGAAAACCAATGAAAAAGGCTACATCGTCGTTGATAAGTTCCAGAACACCAGCGTACCGGGTATTTATGCCGTTGGTGATAACACAGGTGCCGTAGAACTGACGCCGGTTGCCGTGGCCGCGGGGCGTCGTCTTTCCGAGCGTCTGTTTAACAACAAGCCGGACGAACATCTGGATTACAGCAACATCCCGACCGTGGTCTTCAGCCACCCGCCAATCGGCACCGTCGGCTTAACCGAGCCGCAGGCGCGCGAGCAGTACGGCGACGATCAGGTGAAAGTGTATAAATCGGCGTTTACCGCGATGTATACCGCGGTCACCTCGCACCGTCAGCCGTGCCGCATGAAGCTGGTCTGTGTGGGCCCGGACGAGAAGATCGTTGGCATCCACGGCATAGGCTTTGGCATGGACGAGATCCTGCAGGGCTTCGCAGTGGCGCTGAAGATGGGCGCAACGAAAAAAGACTTCGATAACACCGTGGCGATCCACCCCACTGCGGCAGAAGAGTTTGTAACAATGCGTTGATATTGATGCCCCTCTTCAAAGGGGCATTTTTTTAACATTCATAAATCGTTGCAAAACGAATGCTCCGAAAATCGTGATCTACCGCACATATCCCTCCACATCCACCGAAGCGAATGTCTACGCTTATAAGACGCCCGGAAAAACCTGTCTTTTAGAACACACAACCGGAGGTCCTTATCACCATGTTCAACCAGAAACTACAGGCTACCGAGAACATCGAGTTCGAGATTGCAGAAGAGCTGCGCTACGAGACCGATCCCTGCGAGTTGAAACTGGATGAAATGATTGAGGCGGAGCCGGAACCCGAAATGATCGAGGGGCTACCTGCCTCCGATGCCCTGACGCCTGCCGATCGTTATCTTGAACTGTTCGAACATGTGCAGTCGACACGGCTGTTTGCGGACAGCAAAACTTTCCCAGACTGCGCGCCGAAAATGGACCCGCTGGATATCCTGATCCGCTACCGTAAAGTGCGTCGTCATCGGGATTTTGACCTGGCGCGCTTTGTGGAGAATCACTTCTGGCTGCCGGAGGACTACAGTAAAGAGTATGTCTCTGATCCCGGCTTCTCCCTGAAAGAACACATTGATAACCTGTGGCCGGTGCTGACGCGCGAGCCGCAGGATCACATCCCGTGGTCGTCGCTGCTGGCGCTGCCGCAGGCCTATATTGTGCCCGGCGGGCGATTCAGCGAGACCTACTACTGGGATTCTTATTTCTCCATGCTGGGGCTGGCAGAAAGCGGTCGTAACGATCTGCTGAAATGCATGGCCGATAACTTCGCCTGGCTGATTGAGCGCTACGGACATATCCCGAACGGCAACCGCACCTACTACCTCAGCCGCTCCCAGCCGCCGGTTTTTGCCCTGATGGTGGAGCTGTTTGAAGAGGACGGCGTGCGCGGGGCGAAGCGCTATCTTGAGCATCTCAAGATGGAGTACGCCTTCTGGATGGACGGGGCGGAATCGCTGCTGCTCAACCAGGCCTATCGCAGTGCGGTGCGCATGCCGGATGGCTCATTGCTCAACCGCTACTGGGACGATCGTGATACGCCACGGGATGAATCCTGGATTGAGGACGTTGAAACCGCCCGTCATTCCGGTCGTCCGCCGAACGAGGTGTATCGCGACCTGCGCGCCGGGGCAGCCTCAGGATGGGATTACTCGTCCCGCTGGCTGCGCGATCCTGCGCGGCTGGCCAGTATCCGCACGACGCAATTTATCCCCATCGATTTGAACGCATTCCTGTTCAAACTGGAGAGCGCTATCGCCAATATCTCAGCGTCGAAAGGGGATAAAGAGACGGCTGAACTATTCCGCCAGAAAGCCAGCGACCGGCGCGCGGCGGTGAACCGCTATCTGTGGGACGAAGAGAACGGCTGTTATCGTGATTACGACTGGCGCCGTGAAGCCCTGGCGCTGTTCTCTGCGGCCAGCATTGTGCCGCTGTATGTGGGCATGGCGACGCATGAGCAGGCTGAACGGCTGTCCGATGCCGTTAAAGCCCGTCTGCTCACGCCGGGCGGTATTCTCGCCACCGAATATGAAACAGGTGAGCAGTGGGATAAGCCGAACGGCTGGGCACCGCTACAATGGATGGCGATCCAGGGGTTCAAGCAGTACGGCAACGACTCGCTGGGGGATGAGATCGCCTGGAGCTGGCTGCACACGGTAAACCATTACTACAAAACCCATCATAAGCTGATTGAGAAGTACCACATCGCCAGCAGCACGCCACGCGAAGGTGGCGGGGGTGAGTATCCGTTGCAGGATGGCTTCGGCTGGACGAATGGGGTGGTGCGGCGGTTGATTGGGCTGTATGGGGAGCCCTGAGTCTCCCCCCTCACCCTGACCCTCTCCCCTGAGGGGAGAGGGGACTTAACGGTGCGGCCTTTTCTCCCTCGCCCCTTTGGGGAGAGGGCCGGGGTGAGGGGGAAAAATAATCAGCGGATCACCTCATAAATGGCAGTCTGGATGGACTGCCATTTTTTTGTACTGGCATCGGGCTGCGTCTTCGCGCGGCGCGTTGCCATATCGGCGTCGTGCTGCTGACGTTTCACTACCGCCGGGACGGTACAGAATGCTTTCAGGTACTGCTTACGCATAGACGTCAGCGATTCGCCGTTCGCCATCGCATGGCTAAGCGTATTAATAAAGCGTCGGCAGGGCTTTTGCTCTGTCATTTGCAGGCGGTAGCGCAACATCACTTCCAGCACATCGTCGTAGCCTGCCGACAACGCCTCCTCCGTCCATGACATTTTCCAGTCCATGCCGCCCTGCAAGAACAGGAGCGCCACGCGGGTATCGTTGCGGCTAATCGCTGAACGGAAGTTGTTTTCATCCCAGGTTACACCCATGCGCGTCAGCGTTTCTCGCGAGGAAGGCGTTTCGCGCATCTCCTGCACCGGCGCGGGAGATGCCGTGCTGGCCACAGTCGGCTGCGGTTTACTGCTGATTACCAGCCAGGCTCCTCCCACGACAATCGCGATAACCATCATGCCAACCGCTCCCCACAGCACGCCGGAAATCAGCTGTTCGCGCTGCTCTGGCGTACGCGCGGCGCGCTGAGTCGGTTTCTCTATGCTGTCACGCACTTCAAACAGATCGCCGCCTGTTGTGCGGTCTATTTTTTGCGCCTTTTCCCAGAATGCATGCAGCTCGCTTTCATCCACCGCCATCAGCGCCGCCGGGTTAACGCGTGTCCGCCCTTCCTCAAACGCGCGCTGAACGGAGCGGGTGATCTGCGTGTAATAGCTGTCGAGCAGCTGGATTTGCGCCCCGCTCAACGGCTGCTGCACGGTGATGCTGTTGCGGATTTGACGGATATCTTCGAGGAAGGTTTGCAGGGTTTTGCGGGGTTCTACCAGCAGCGTCAGCATGTCCGGGGCGTTAAACAGCGACGCGTAGTAGCGGCTAAATTCTTTCTTATCCACCAGCAGCTGGGCCAGCTCACTAAATAACATGCCGCTCAGAACATCATTAATTTCACCGTTTTTCAGCCAGCGACGCACACGTTCAGCATTAAACAAGGTCTTAAGATGATTATTCAGCCGCACCGGATCGGGCCATGCCTGCTGTATCAATCCTTTTATCATCAGCTCAATGGCACGCACCTGTTTCTGCGCCTGGAGCTGGCTCGCCTTGTCTGGCACCCTCCCGGTATCGTAGGTCAGAAGGGGCTGTTGCAGACGCAGATATTCAAGGGATGTGACGAAGCGCATCGCCGCAATCAGCTGGTTTTCGCTGACATCCTGCCCGCTTTCATACTGGGGAACGCGCTGCTGAAGCAAGCGTAATTGCAGCGTAAAGGCCGTCATTTCCGCATCATTCAGGTTCAGCTTTCTGGCTACGGCACCCCACCCGCCCAGCCCCAGGCGGGCGCTATCCAGTTGTTCCAGAAACCAGCGTGGATCTTTTCCTTCAGAAACATGTACATTCAACAGAAGTAAGATTTCAACAGACGCCTGGCGGATCGCCGCCAGACAGTGTTCAAACTGTTCGCGGGTATGATGCGATGAGCTAATCATCATTGTTTTCCTTGAGAGACAATGAGTACCGCCAAAGCGGCATTAAAAGTCGTTTTTCTTTTTATTTATAGGAGGTTAAACATACCTGACTTTCTGTTGAAATAAAGTGACAACCCTATAATCATTTGCAATGTCTCCGGAGGATCGTCATGCCCGCCTTAACCACCGCGCGTCTCACCTGCTTGCCGCTGCAAGAGCAAGACTGGCCCTTTTTTCTGTCGCTACAGCAAAATCCTGACGTGATGCGTTTTGTCGCCCATGAGCGTAGCGAGGCTGACATTCGGGAGGCCTTTGTGTCTCGTCTGTTGCCGTGGGCACCGGGCAGCTCGCACTGGCTCTGCCTTGTGGTGCGTGAGACGGCCAGCCAGACGCCGCTGGGCGTAACCGGCTATGTGCACCGGGAAGCAGATTGTGCCGAAGTCGGTTTTCTCTTTGCGCCCTCTGCGCAGGGGAAAGGTTACGGCTTTGAAGCTCTGCGGGCGGTGTGTGATTTCGCGCTGACCCAGGGCAATATCCGTCGGCTCACCGCGACCGTGACGGCGGGAAATATCGCCTCAAGGCGACTGCTGGAAAAAACAGGTTTTCAGCTGGAAGGTGAGTTGCGCGAGAGTTATTTCCTTTCAGGGCAATGGCATAACGACTGGCTATTCGGTTTACTGAAAAAGGAATATCCGTTCAGTAAAACCTGATCAACGGCCATTTGGCGGATATTCCCCGGGCTGTTTTCCCTTTATAGTTCCGCCATAAAGAGGAAACGCTTATGACGGGTTATGCAATGCAGATATCTTCTGCTGCAATCGCATTAATTAAAAAACAGCAGGGTCTTTCCCTGGAGAAATACCGTGACGAAAAGGGAATATGGGTTATAGGTTACGGTCACGTGATTCGCCAGTGGGAAAAATTTAACGGCCTCATCACGCCGACTGAGGCGGAGAATTTGCTTTTCAATGATATTCATTTATGTGAGTCGCTGCTGCGGGAAATGAACAAACGCCCATTAACCCAACAGCAGCATGATGCACTGGTATTAACGCTCTTCAGTTTTGGGGAAGATTCCCCTCTGCCAGAGAAGATCCTTCAGGCCGTCGCCCGGGTATAGTACATCGCGGCCTGCGTCCGGTTTTTGACATCAAGACGACGGAAAAGCGTCTCAAGATGGGCTTTTACCGTTGCCGCACTGATATTGAGATTACGACCTATTTCTTTATTTGACTCTCCGGCCGCCAGTAATTTCAATACCTCACGCTGGCGCTCACTTAACAATGACAGCTCATCATGAGAGGAGTGCTGGTTCATCCACTCGCCGGGAAAACAGACCATCCCTCGCGATACAGAATCCAGCACGGCGGAAAAGCGTTCGGGATTCGCATTACGAGGGATTATTGCCACCACGTTGCGCTGTAGCATTTGCTCAACCCAGCGAGGCTCTTTTTTCGTTAACACCAGCACCACGCGCGCTGTTGGAAAACGATTCATAATCTCTTCCGGTAAAGCCACACCGTTATCATGAATTAAATACCCATCTATCATGACGATAGCGGAAGGTGACGCGGATAAGTGTGCCCATAATTCATCAGTCTGACGAGTTCCTGTCAAATCTATTTCCGGAATTAATTTCTGCAAACTGCACTTCGCTCCATGAATAAATAATGACTGCCTGTCAAACATGATTACTCGCATCGTATTACTCCTCTGAGAATAGCGAAGGGGGATTCTACAGAGGCATTTTTTAAGAAAAAACTCAATGAATGGAGAGGTTACAATTCACCCAGCTCTCTTTATATCTTTCATCATTTAGACACACCTGCTTTAAGGATTTCCTTAAGAGGGTTCCCTCCCCCTTAAGTCTGAACATTACAGGAACATACCGCCTGAAACTTCAATACGTTGCGCATTCATCCAGCCCAGTTTGTCACTGAGCAACGCCGCAATGGCGTCACCGATATCATCGGGCAGGCCCACCCGTCCCAGCGCCGTCTGCGAGGCCAGCAGCTGGTTAAGCTCCGCATTATCCCTTACGCGTCCGCCTCCAAAGTCGGTTTCAATCGCGCCAGGCGCGATGATATTGACGGAAATTCCGCGCACGCCAAGCTCTTTTGCCTGATAGCGGGTCAGCACTTCCATCGCTCCTTTCATTGCCGCGTAAGTCCCTGAACCTGGCTGAGTAAAACGGGCCAGTCCGCTTGAGACGTTCAGGATCCGTCCTCCGTCTTTTATGAGCGGCAGCAGCTGTTGTGTGAGGAAAAACGGACCTTTGAAGTGAATATTCACCGCATCATCAAACTGCGCTTCTGTCGTCTCGGTATAGGGTGCGTATAACCCTGTACCTGCGTTGTTCACTAAATAGTCAAAGGTGTCACGTTGCCAGACGTGTGCAAGGGTTTCCTTCACCTGTTGAGCGAAGCGCGCAAAACTTGCCGTATCGCCGACGTTAAGCTGCAATGCTGCCGCTTTTCTACCTTTTCCCTCAATTTCGCGTACAACTTCCTGCGCCTCCTGCTGACTGCTGTTCCAGGTCAGGATGATATCTGTCCCTTCCGCAGCAAGCTTCAAAACCGCATTTTTACCCAGGCCGCGGCTACCGCCCGTCACTAATGCAATACGTTCACGCATAATTCACCTCGTTTCGACTGCGATGAAGATTGAGAATGAGCTTATTAGATGGTAGAAAATCAATAAATAGTGCCGCCAACGCTTCACTGTTTCATTTCAAACAACAATGACCCATATCTATGGATAAAATATACGCAATGCAGCTTTTCCTTCGCGTCGCGGAACTGGAGAGTTTTACCCGCGCGGCGGAGACGTTAAGCCTGCCGAAGGGGAGTGTCTCGCGGCAGATCCAGGCGCTGGAGAACGCGCTTGGCACTCAACTGCTGCACCGCACTACCCGCCGCGTCAGCCTGACGCAGGACGGCATGGTTTATTACGAACGCGCAAAAGATCTGCTGATGAATCTGGACGAACTGGACGGCATGTTTCTGCACGACCCTTCCACCATCAGCGGTCGGCTACGTGTGGATATGCCCGTTGCCATTGCACGAAATGTCGTCATTCCGAAACTGCCTGCATTTTTACAACAGTTTCCCGGCATTGAGCTTGAGCTGAGCAGCAGCGATCGTCTGGTCGATGTCATCCGCGAAGGATTTGACTGCGTGGTTCGCGTGGGAAACTTGAAGGACTCCGGGCTTATCGCCCGCCCGCTTGGGAAGCTTTCAGTGATTAACTGCGCCAGCCCGGATTATCTCACGCGATTCGGCTACCCTGAGACGCTGGATGATTTGGGCTCACACGCCCTCATTCATTACTCCGCCACGCTGGGCACCCGTCCTCTGGGTTTTGAGTATTTCAACGGCAGCGCGACCCAGTGGATAAAAACGGGAGGCGTTTTGACGGTGAACAGCACGGAAACCTACCAGGCCGCCTGTATCGCCGGGCTTGGCATTATTCAGGCTCCGCGCGTCGGGGTGCGTGATGCCCTGCGCACGAAAAAACTCGTTGAGATCCTGCCGCAATATCGGGCTGAACCAATGCCCGTCTCCCTCATTTATCCCCACCGCCGTAACCTCTCCCGTCGGGTGCATGTGTTTATGGAGTGGCTTACCGAACTCACAAAAAGTTACGTGGACTAGTCGCAAGCTATAATTCAGTAACATCCAGCTCAACGAAAAGGAAAATGCGCGTGACGCCGGAAAATAACCCGCAACGACCGACTCAACATTTAGATTATGAACCCATCAAAAAGATGGATAACGAGCCTGAAGCGCCGAAGGAGCCTGGAACGACCAGCAAAGCGCTGGGCACCGTGACCGGCATAGCCGAAAAAATTCAGCAGATACCCGCGATTGCTCACCTGATCCGCGCCGCTGAGCGCTTTAACGACCGCATGGGAAATCAGTTTGGCGCGGCGATCACCTACTTCTCTTTCCTGTCGATGATCCCCATCCTGATGGTGTCGTTTGCTGCCGCCGGTTTTGTGCTGGCGTCTCACCCGACGCTGTTGCAGGACATCTTCAATAAGATCCTGACCAACGTCAGCGACCAGACGCTCGCCACGACGCTCAAAAGCACCATCAATACCGCCGTGCAGCAGCGTACCACCGTGGGTATCGTCGGGTTGCTGATTGCGCTCTATTCCGGGGTTAACTGGATGGGCAACCTGCGTGAAGCCATTCGCGCCCAGTCGCGTGACGTCTGGGAGCGTACGCCGCAG
>NZ_JABMCU010000127.1:0-13013 GCF_013179605.1 Enterobacter sp. CM29
CCATCTCAGCGGTAAACGGCATACCCGAGTTCAGGCGCCAGGTGCTTTTGTTATAGCAGCCGGGGCACTCGTGAACGCAGCCTGATACAAAGAGGGTGCAGCGGGTGCCGGGGCCGTTGACGATGTCGACGGGGTAGTACTGGTGATAGTTCATCGCGAATAACCACGCCGGGTGGCGCTGCGCTTACCCGGCCTACAAAAGAGAGCGGTCCGTAGGCCCGGTAAGCGCAGCGCCACCGGGCATTAACGTGGCAGTGGATTACCCGATCTGCCCATTTCCCAGATGTTTCACCCTGCGCTTCACCTCTTCCTGCTTACCGGCGTTAAACGGACGTGCGTCCGGGCTGCCGAGGTAGCCGCACACGCGGCGGGTCACGGAGACGCGGGCTGCATCGTGGTTACCGCATTTAGGGCAGGTGAAGCCTTTGCTGGTGCACTCGAACTCACCGGTAAAGCCGCACTCGTAGCACTCGTCGATTGGCGTGTTGGTTCCGTAGTACGGAACGTGCTGATAGCTGTAATCCCACACGTCTTCCAGCGCCTTCAGGTTATGCTGAATGTTCGGGTACTCGCCGTAGCAGATAAAACCGCCGTTCGCGATGGGCGGATAGGCCGCTTCGAAGTCGATCTTGTCGTACGGGTTCACCTTCTTCTCCACATCGAGGTGGAAGCTGTTGGTGTAGTAACCTTTGTCGGTCACCCCTTCCACGATGCCGAACTCGGCGGTATCCAGACGGCAGAAGCGATCGCAGAGGTTTTCGCTCGGCGTGCTGTACAGGCTGAAACCGTAGCCGGTTTCCTCTTTCCACTGGTCTACCGCATCGCGCAGGCGCTGCACAATCGCGATACCTTTCTCACGCAGGGCGTCGTTGTCATAGATGTGCTTGTCGCCAAACAGCGCGTTAATGGTTTCGTGAATGCCGATATAGCCGAGAGAGATCGACGCGCGACCGTTTTTGAAGATCTCCGACACATCATCATCCGCCTTCAGGCGCACGCCGCAGGCCCCTTCCATATAGAGAATTGGCGCGACGCGGGCTTTCACCCCTTCAAGGCGGGCGATGCGGGTCATCAGCGCCTTACGTGCCAGCTGTAAACGTTCATCCAGCAGCGCCCAGAAGGCCGCTTCATTACCTTTGGCTTCCAGCGCGATGCGCGGCAGGTTCAGGCTGATGACGCCCAGGTTGTTGCGCCCGTCGTGGATCTGCTCGCCGTTCTCATCTTCGTACACGCCGAGGAAGCTGCGACAGCCCATTGGCGTTTTAAACGAACCGGTGACTTTTACCACCTGGTCGTAGTTCAGAATGTCCGGGTACATACGCTTGCTCGCGCACTCCAGCGCCAGCTGTTTGATGTCGTAGTTCGGATCGCCAAACTTGTGGTTCAGGCCGTCGCGAATGGCGAACACCAGTTTCGGGAACACCGCCGTTTTACGGTTTTTACCGAGGCCGGAGATACGGTTACGCAGAATAGACTGCTGGATCAGGCGTGATTCCCAGCTGGTTCCGAGGCCAAACCCGAAGGTCACAAACGGCGTCTGGCCGTTGGCGGTGTGCAGCGTGTTTACTTCATATTCCAGCGACTGGAACGCGTCGTAGCACTCTTTCTCGGTGCGGGAACGGGCATAACCGTCGGCGTCCGGGATCTGCCACTCTTCCGCCGTTTTACGGTGTTTGTTGAAGCTCTCGGTCACGAACGGGGCCAACACTTCATCAATGCGGTTAATGGTGGTGCCGCCATAGATGTGGCTCGCCACCTGGGCGATGATCTGCGCCGTGACCGCCGTCGCGGTGGAGATGGATTTCGGCGGCTCAATCTCGGCGTTACCCATTTTAAAACCCTGGGTCAGCATGCCTTTCAGGTCGATCAGCATGCAGTTAAACATCGGGAAGAACGGCGAGTAGTCGAGATCGTGGTAGTGGATCTCACCGCGCTCGTGCGCCGAGACTACATCGCGCGGCAGCAGGTGCTGGCGGGCATAGTGCTTGGCGACGATACCGGCCAGCAGGTCGCGCTGGGTCGGGATCACTTTGCTGTCTTTATTGGCATTTTCATTGAGCAGCGACGAGTTGGTTTGCTCTACCAGTCCGCGGATCTCCTGGTTCAGGCGACCGCGTTTCTCACGCTGGACGTCACGGTCGTGACGATACTCAATGTAGGCGCGCGCCAGCTGCTTGTACGGACCTGCCATCAGCTGGTTTTCAACTGCGGTCTGGATCTCGTTGATATCCACCTGGCTGCGTTCGTGCATCTGGCTGCTAACGACTTCTGCGACGGTGGCGCAGTAATCTGCGTCATCGACTCCCGCTGCTTTAGCTGCACGCAGAATGGCTTCTTTGATGCGCTCTGATTTAAACGGCACTTTACAGCCATCACGTTTCATCACATGCGGTGTCATGATCACTCCATTTTAAAAACAGGTTATCCACAGAGGTGGAGAAGTATTCACCGGGCGTATTCCTCGCCGAGGCAAAGACTTCCCGCGTGCCCAGCTCGTGTTATCCACAATTCCGGCCAGCGTTCGCGCCGTCTTGTTGTTGGAATAGTAGACGATAAATACAAGATGTTGGGTCGGCGTGCATTTTAAGTGCTACATATAGTGATTTGCATCAAACATGTTTGCGATTTTTTTGATGCAGGACAAAGTAAAAAGACGAGAGTACAAACGGCGGGCGCTGAGGCAATTGTAAAGACGCGAAGGAAAAATCTGATTAATTATTCAACAAAAACAGTAAAGTAAGCCGGACACGGCATCGTGCCCGGCGGAGGAATTACTGCTTTAACCACCACACGGCTTCAAACGGACGAAGCATTGAGGTTTGAGGGCCGGGGTAGTTGCTTATCACCACCTGCGACTCGCCGCTGAGAGCGTCCGCTTGCCATTCCTGAGGCAAATGGCTCAGGTTCGCCACCACCATCAGCGTTTGCCCCTGCCACTGGCGGCGATAGCACCACAGGGAAGGGTGGTCAGGCAGGAGATCCTCATAATCCCCCCACGTCAGCACCGGCAGGGTTTTGCGCAGGCGAATCAGCGACTGATAGGTGTAGAACACCGAATCGGGGTCGTCCAGCGCCGCGCGGGCGTTCACGGTTTCGTAGTTGTCGCAGACACCAATCCACGGTTCGCCCCCGGTAAAGCCCGCATTGTGCGAGGCGTCCCACTGCATCGGCGTGCGCCCATTATCACGTGACTTACTCGCCAGAATCGCCAGCAGTTCATCCGTATCGCGGCCGTTCGCCCGCTGTTCGGCGAACATGTTCAGGCTTTCTACGTCGCGGTAGTCGGTGATACGGCTGAAATGCGGGTTGGTCATGCCCAGCTCTTCACCCTGATAGATATACGGCGTGCCCTGCATCCCGTGCAGCACCATGCCGAGCATTTTCGCCGCCGCCACGCGGTGTTCCCCTTCGTCACCAAAGCGTGACACGATGCGCGGCTGGTCATGGTTACACCAGAACAGCGCGTTCCAGGCTTTGTTGTGCATCCCCTGCTGCCAGTGGCGGAAAAGGGTTTTCAGCGCCACAAAATCCGGCTTCGCAAGCGTCCACTTTTCGCCGCCGGGGTAGTCGACCTTCAGATGATGGAAGTTAAAGGTCATCGACAGCTCGCGCCCGTCGAGCGACGCATACTGCTGACAGTTCTCCAGCGAGGTGGAGGACATCTCGCCCACCGTCATCAGGTTGCGCGGCGTAAAGACATCCCGGCTCATCTCCTGGAGATATTCGTGGATGCGCGGCCCGTCAGTGTAGAAACGTCGGCCATCCCCGATGGTGTCGTCCGGGAAATCCTGATCTTTTGAAATCAGGTTAATGACGTCCAGACGCAAGCCGTCCACGCCGCGATCGGCCCAGAACTCGCACACTTTTTTCAGCTCGGCGCGCACCGCCGGGTTTTCCCAGTTGAGATCCGCCTGCTCCGGCGCGAACAGGTGCAGATAATACTGCTCGCTTTCGGCATGCCAGCGCCAGGCGTTGCCGCCAAACTTGGAGCGCCAGTTGTTGGGAAGCGCGTCCGGCGTACCGTCGCGCCAGATATAGAACTCACGGTACGGACTCGCTTTATCCAGCGACTCGCGGAACCAGGCGTGCTGCGTGGACGTGTGGTTAAAGACCATATCCAGCACGATGCGGATACCGCGTTCATGCGCCCGGGCAACCAGTTCGTCAAAGTCGTCCAGCGTGCCGTAGGTCGGGTCAATGGCAGTGTAGTTCGCCACGTCGTAACCGTTATCCACCTGCGGCGAGATATAAAACGGCGTCAGCCAGATGGCGTCAATGCCAAGGGTTTTCAGGTAGTCAAGGCGCTGCGTTACGCCGCGCAGATCGCCGGTGCCGCTGCCGGTGGTATCCTGAAAACTCTTTGGGTAAATCTGATAGATAACGCCGTTCTGCCACCAGTGAGGAAGGGTATTCATAGTACGTTCCTGCAAATGCGAAGGGGCGCAACTGCGCCCCGAAAAAGGGAATTAAACAATCTGCAACGTGCCCTGACGGAACTTACGCTGGTAAACCACGGTAGTCAGCGCCATTGGGATGATAATCGCCACCGCCATCGCCAGCGCAAATACCTGCCAGAATGAAGGCTGAATGGAGAGGATACCCGGCAGGCCGCCGACGCCAATCCCGTTTGCCATTACGCCGTTCAGGCCGCACAGCAAGCCCGCCAGACCGGAGCCGATCATCGCGCAGAGCATCGGGAAGCGATATTTCAGGTTGATACCGTACATCGCCGGTTCAGTGACGCCGAGGTAGGCGGAGATAGCAGCCGGAACGGAGATCTCACGCTCGTTGTGCTTACGGCTGACGATGATAATGCCGGTTACAGCGGAGGCCTGCGCAATGTTAGACAGGGCGATAATCGGCCAGACCGGCGTGCCGCCGAGGCTCTGGATCATCTGCATATCGATCGCCAGCGTGGTCTGGTGCACGCCGGTGATCACCAGCGGAGCGTACAGGAAGCCGAACAGTGCGGCGCCAATCGGTGCGAAGCTGCCGGTCATCAGGTGACGGACCGCGAAGGCCACGCCGTCGCCAATCATGCGGCCAAACGGACCGATAAAGGCATGCGCCAGGAACACCGCCAGGATCAGCGAGCAGACCGGGACCACCACCAGATAGAGATAGTCCGGCACGATGCGCTTCAGACGCGTCTCAATAAAGCCCAGCGCCAGACCCGCCAGCAATGCCGGGATAACCTGCGCCTGGTAGCCCACTTTGGCGATGGTAAACAAGCCGAAGTTCCACACCTCTGGCGTTTGCTGACCAAGTAAGTAAGCGTTCATTAACTGCGGAGAGACCAGCGTCACGCCGAGTACGATTCCGAGAATGGGCGTTCCGCCCATCTTGCGCACCGCTGACCAGCAGATCCCGACCGGCAGATAGAAGAAGATGGCTTCGCCAATCAGCCACAGGAAGTCATAGATGCTTTGCAGCGCCGGGTACATCTGCGCCAGGGTTTTGCCGTCGCTCATTGGCACATCGCCGATGACGTTACGGAAGCCCAGAATTAAGCCCCCGCTGATCAGCGCCGGCAGCAGTGGGAAGAAGATCTCCGCAAAATGGGAAATCAGCTGCTCATGCCATTTCATATTCTGGCGCGCTGCCTTCTTCGCCTGCTCTTTATCGGCGGAAGAGTGCCCGGTAGTCGCCAGCAGAGCCTGATAGTAATCGCCCACTTCGGTACCAATCACCACCTGGAACTGCCCGGCGTTGGTGAAGCAGCCTTTAACCATTTTCAACTCTTCAATGGCTTTCGGATTGGCTTTGGCCGGATCGTTCAGCACGAAGCGCAGGCGGGTAATGCAATGGCTGACGGTGGCGATGTTCTCGCGTCCGCCGACCAGGACGATCAGCTGATCGATATCGGCTTGTTTGACTTTACTCATCATGAAACCTCATGACAGATGGTGAAAGGGGTTATGACCTGTGCGCAAGCCTACTCCTTCAACGTGACGGCGAAAATGGGAACGTTCCCGAAATCGGGCGAAGATCACAATAATCCATTCAAAAGAATTATGAGAGGCGGGCTGGAATAACGATCTGACGGGGCTCGGTACGCCCGGTAATTTGCTCGATCAGCTGCGCGGCAGCCTGCCGGCCAGACTCGGCATAACCCGGGTCAACGCTGATAATCTCCGGGTGTAAGAACTTCATCAGCGGCGTGCTTCCCACGCTCGCTAACTGCAGCTCCCCGATGCGTTGTTCCTGCAAATATTTGCTCGCACCCAATGCAAGGGTATCCGTGGCGCACACCAGGGCGGTGGTTTGTGCAGTCAGCACGCTGGCGACCTGCTCATATCCCTGTTTCA
Organism: Enterobacter sp. CM29; assembly: GCF_013179605.1. Lineage (NCBI taxonomy): Bacteria > Pseudomonadati > Pseudomonadota > Gammaproteobacteria > Enterobacterales > Enterobacteriaceae > Enterobacter > Enterobacter sp. CM29. Next base: position 6,309 of record NZ_JABMCU010000127.1, read on the forward strand.
TACCCAGTCCAGGCAGCGCGGCCACGGCGGGGAGATTGTTTTTTTTACAAAACGCCAGGTACGCTTCATGGCGACGCTTGCCGGTGGTGATGTCGGCATGCGGCACGCCGAGATAGCTGATATGCCGATGGCCCTGTTCATACAGGCGCTGCATCAGGATAACGATTGCCCCTTCGTCATCGTAACAGACAGAGGCAAACCCGCTGGCGTCGCGCGCCAGCAGCACCAGTGACGGCTGCCAGGGTTTAAGCACGTCCTCTTTAAGGCCGGTAAACCCGAACAGCACTACGCCATCAATGTTGCGGCGCTGAAGCATACCGAGATGCTCCTCCACCATTTGCGCGGAAAACTTACTCTCCATCATGATCGGATCGTAGCCCTGCTCGTAGAACGCGGGCAGCATCGTCTGTACGGCGAGGTTTTCGGAGAGGGAATCCAGACGCGAGACAATAATGGCGACCACTTTATCGCTCTGCCCGCGCATGGCGCGCGCGGAGCGGGAAGGGGAAAAACCGTGCTGATTCATCACCGCCTCGACGCGCTCGCGTGTGCGCTCGCTGACACCGCTTTCGTTGTTAAGCACGCGTGAGACGGTCGATTTCCCCACGCCGCTTAAACGCGCGATGTCTTTAATCGTAAGGCGGTTCTGCATGCTGTATTCCCTGTAACAACGATAAAATAATCAGTTGAGCCTAATGCTATCCTGCGAATTCGCTATGGGCAAAGTCTGGTTTACGTGCGGTTTATTTACGAGGGGGTATCATACCGCCCGAATAGTCACAAAAGGTATGGTTAAATCCTTATACTGCGCGACGACATCCCATTTTTAACTTACCGGAGGCCACATGGATCCCGATCCCACACCTCTCCTGACCAGGAGAAAACCTTCTTTCCGGTAAGCCAGCCTTTTGCTGTCTCACCGGCGTGAGGCAGCAACGTTCATACGTTCCTGCTTGATAAATTAAGTGCCTGACAGGTACGGCTCTGCCACGCCTGCGGGAAAACTGCGTCCGCCTTTGCGGATGCGGGGGAATGACTATGCTGAAAAATATCACCCGGCAGCTGTTCGCGCAGCTGAGCCGCCACCTGCCACATCGCCTGATTGCGCGCGATCCGCTGCCAAATGCCAACACCCTGGCGGGCGCGGAAATCCCCGCTTCCCTGACCGAGCGCTGCCTGAACGTGGCGGCGATGGATGAAAACGAAGTCTGGCGTGCCTTTGGCGGCCACCCGGAAGGGCTGAACGCGCAAGAAGTGTCAAAAATCCGCGAGAAACATGGCGATAACCAGATCCCGGCGCAAAAACCCTCTCCATGGTGGGTCCACCTGTGGCTCTGCTACCGCAATCCGTTCAACCTGCTGCTGACGGTGCTCGGGATTATCTCTTACGCCACTGAAGATCTGTTTGCCGCAGGCGTGATTGCCCTGATGGTGGGGATCTCCACGCTGCTTAACTTTATTCAGGAAGCGCGCTCCACCAAAGCGGCGGATGCGCTGAAAGCGATGGTCAGCAATACTGCCACCGTGTCGCGCGTGATTAACGACCTCGGCGAAAACGCCTGGATTGAACTGCCCATTGACCAGCTGGTGCCGGGCGATCTGGTGAAGCTGGCGGCGGGGGACATGATCCCGGCGGATTTACGCATCATCCAGGCGCGGGATCTGTTCGTCGCGCAGGCGTCACTCACCGGTGAATCCCTGCCCGTAGAGAAGGTGGCGCGGACCCGCGATCCGCAGCAGATGAACCCGCTGGAATGCGACACCCTGTGCTTTATGGGCACCACGGTGGTCAGCGGCACGGCGCAGGCCATTGTCACCGCTACCGGCGGCAACACCTGGTTTGGGCAGCTTGCCGGACGCGTCAGCGAGCAGGAGAGCGAGCCGAACGCATTCCAGAAAGGCATTGGCCGCGTCAGCATGCTGCTGATCCGCTTTATGATGGTCATGACGCCGATTGTCCTGCTGATCAACGGCTACACCAAAGGTGACTGGTGGGAAGCGGCGCTGTTCGCCCTCTCCGTGGCTGTCGGCTTAACGCCGGAAATGCTGCCGATGATTGTCACCTCCACGCTGGCGCGCGGGGCGGTCAAACTCTCTAAACAAAAGGTGATCGTCAAACACCTCGACGCCATCCAGAACTTTGGCGCGATGGACATTCTTTGCACCGATAAAACCGGCACCCTGACCCAGGACAAAATCGTGCTGGAGAACCACACCGATATCGCCGGAAAGACCAGCGAACGGGTGCTGTACAGCGCGTGGCTGAACAGTCACTACCAGACAGGGCTGAAAAACCTGCTCGACGTGGCGGTGCTGGAAGGTGTGGATGAAGAGTCTGCCCGCATGCTCTCCGGCCGCTGGCAGAAGGTGGACGAAATTCCGTTCGACTTTGAACGGCGACGCATGTCGGTGGTGGTCAGCGAGCAGCCGGACGTACATCAGCTGATCTGCAAAGGGGCATTGCAGGAGATCCTGAATGTTTCCACGCAGGTGCGTCATAACGGCGAGATCGTGCCGCTGGATGAGACCATGCTGCGCCGCATCAAACGCGTCACCGATAACCTGAACCGTCAGGGGCTGCGCGTGGTGGCGGTAGCAAGCAAGTTCCTGCCCGCGCGGGAAGGGGACTACCAGCGTATCGATGAATCCGATTTGATCCTCGAGGGTTACATCGCATTCCTCGATCCGCCGAAAGAGACCACCGCGCCGGCGCTGAAAGCACTGAAAGCGAGCGGGATCACCGTCAAAATCCTGACCGGCGACAGCGAGCTGGTGGCGGCCAAAGTGTGCCACGAAGTGGGCCTGGACGCGGGCGACGTCGTGGTGGGGAGCGACATTGAGCACCTGTCCGACGATGAGCTGGCCGAGCTTGCCCTGCGCACCACGCTGTTTGCCCGCCTGACGCCGATGCACAAAGAACGCATCGTCACTCTGCTGCGTCGTGAAGGGCACGTGGTGGGCTTTATGGGCGACGGCATCAACGATGCGCCAGCCCTGCGTGCGGCGGATATCGGTATCTCCGTGGACGGCGCGGTGGATATCGCCCGCGAGGCGGCAGATATCATTCTGCTGGAAAAGAGCCTGATGGTGCTGGAGGAGGGCGTCATCGAAGGGCGTCGCACCTTCGCCAATATGCTCAAATACATCAAAATGACCGCCAGCTCCAACTTCGGTAACGTCTTCAGCGTGCTGGTGGCGAGCGCCTTCCTGCCGTTCCTGCCGATGCTGCCGCTGCACCTGCTGATCCAGAACCTGATGTACGATGTCTCTCAGGTCGCCATCCCGTTTGATAACGTGGACGACGAGCAGATCCAGAAGCCGCAGCGCTGGAACCCCGCCGATCTGGGGCGCTTTATGCTGTTCTTTGGGCCGATCAGCTCCATCTTTGACATTCTGACCTTCTGCCTGATGTGGTTTGTGTTCCACGCCAACACCCCGGAACACCAGACGCTGTTCCAGTCCGGCTGGTTCGTGGTGGGGCTGCTGTCCCAGACCCTGATTGTGCATATGATCCGCACCCGCCGCATTCCGTTTATCCAGAGCCGTGCCGCATGGCCGCTGATCGTGATGACGGGCATTGTGATGGCGCTCGGGATCGCGCTGCCGTTCTCGCCGCTTGCAAGTTACCTGCAACTTCAGGCGCTGCCGCTGAGCTACTTCCCGTGGCTGGTGGCGATCCTCGCGGGTTACATGGTGCTGACGCAGATGGTCAAAGGGTTCTATAGCCGTCGGTATGGATGGCAGTAACGGCAAGCCCGGCAGCTGGCTTTCCTCCCAAATTCAACAACCTGTGATCTCCGTCGGCGCATTCGCTTGACGACAATTTGAGCGCATGTTAACAGAATGTTTTGCCTTTATTTGGCCCGTCAGATAAGGAACATTCATGTTACGGTACAGCCTCTTAACCGCCGGGCTCATGCTCGGCGCCTCCGCCTTTGCCGCCCCGGCAGGCGACCTTCCCTTAATGCCCTGGCCTGCGAAGGTTGAACGCCCGACCACACAGGGTGCGCTGGTGCTTAACAATCAACTCACCGTGAGCGTCAGCGGCGACGATCTGGGGGATGCGGTCAACCGCCTGCGCCAGCGCATCGCCCTGCAAACTGGCTGGACGCTACAGCCGCAGGCCGAAAAACCTGACAAGCCAACCATCCGTATTTCCATCGCTAAAAAAGTGAAGCCGCAGCCGCTGCCGGACAGCGATGAGAGCTATAAACTCACGGTGGACGCCAACGGCGTAATTATCTCCGCCAACACCCGCTTCGGCGCGCTGCGCGCCATGGAAACCTTGCTCCAGCTGATGCAGAACGGTGCCGAAAACACCTCGATTCCGTGGGTTACCATTGAAGATTCGCCGCGCTTCCCGTGGCGCGGGCTGCTGCTCGATTCAGCGCGCCATTTCATCCCGTTACCCGATATCAAACGCCAGATCGACGGCATGGCCGCGGCTAAGCTCAACGTCCTGCACTGGCATTTGACGGACGATCAGGGCTGGCGCTTTACCTCGAAGCGTTATCCAAAATTAACCCAGCTTGCCAGCGATGGGCTGTTCTACACCCCGGAGCAGATGCGCGAGATTGTGCGTTACGCTGCCGAGCGCGGCATACGCGTGGTGCCGGAAATTGATATGCCGGGCCACGTCTCGGCGATTGCCGTCGCCTACCCGGAGCTGATGAGCGCGCCGGGGCCGTACGCCATGGAGCGCCACTGGGGCGTGCTTAAGCCAGTGCTGGATCCCACCAAAGAGGCGACCTATACCTTTGCCAACGCGATGGTCAGCGAACTGGCCGCGATCTTCCCGGATCCGTATCTGCATATTGGCGGCGATGAGGTTGACGACAGCCAGTGGAAAGCGAACGCTGCGATCCAGAGATTCATGCGCGACAACAAACTGGCGGACAGCCATGCGTTGCAGGCGTATTTCAACCGCAAGCTGGAGACGATCCTTGAGAAGCACCACCGGCAGATGGTTGGCTGGGATGAGATCTACCATCCCGATCTGCCGAAAAGCATTCTGATCCAGTCCTGGCAGGGACAGGACGCGCTGGGGCAGGTGGCGCAGAACGGCTATAAGGGCATTCTCTCTACCGGTTTCTACCTTGATCAGCCGCAATCCACCGCCTACCACTACCGCAATGAAATTGTGCCGCAGGGGTTGAACGGCGTGGATGTGATAGCAGACACCGACAGCGTCCAGAGCTGGGCTTTCTCCATGCCGCGTCTGAAAGGCAAGCCGGTGGAAGGCAGCTTTACGCTGGTGAAAGGCGATGCTGGCTGGCGCGGATTCATTGATTTTGCCGGGAAATCGCGTCGGGCGGTGGATAACATTCAGTGGCGGGACGACAATCAGTTAACGTTTACCGTTGATACCTGGATGGGTGAAACGCGTCCGGTCGTTTCTGTTGAGAACGATAAGCTCAGCGGCTATTTCCTGGTGGGTAACGCCCGCTACCCGATTAGCGGCACGCGTCTGGACGAGGTGCCGAAAGGCGTTCCGCCGGTGGTGCCGGACCCGGCGAACGAGGCCAATCTGCTCGGCGGTGAAGCCGCGCTGTGGGCGGAAAACGTGATCGCGCCAGTGCTGGATATCCGTCTGTGGCCGCGCGCCTTTGCGGTGGCGGAGCGGCTTTGGTCGGCGAAGGACGTCAACGACATCGACAACATGTATACCCGGCTCCAGGCGATGGACAGCTGGTCCACGGTATCGGTTGGGCTACAGCAGCATACCCAGCAGCAGATACAATTCACGCGCCTCGCTAACAATGCGGATACCTTGCCGCTGCAAATCCTCGCCCAGGCGCTTGAACCGGCGCAGTATTACACTCGTCAGCATCTTAAATTCCATGCCGGAAACTATCATCAGTTTGAGCCGCTCAACCGGCTCGCTGACGCGCTAAACGCGGAAAGTGCGACCGTGCGTCAGATGAATAAATGGGCTGACCGTCTGGTGAGCGACGCGGAAGACACGGAGAGCGCCGACGCGCTGCGCCACGTCTTTAACCGCTGGCAGAACAACACCAGCGACGTGCTGGCCTTGAGCGAAAACAGCTATCAGTTGAAGGCCATCGAACCGGTGATTCAGGAGGTGGACAAGCTGGCCTCGATTGGCCTGCGGCTGACGGATCTGGTGGCGCGTCAGGGAACGCTGGATGATAAAGAGATCGCGTCGATCCAGAGCGAACTGGATAACGCGGCGAAAATCCAGGACGAAGTGGTGATTGCGGCGGTGTACCCGCTGGAAACGCTGCTCAGAGCGACGCGGAATCAGTAGTAAAGAACCCTCTCCCAAAGGGAGAGGGAATATATACACCCTCTCCCTTTGGGGAGAGGGTTAGGGTGAGGGGTAAGGTTTTTCCACTCAGTTCTTCAACACCCACGCCTCTTTCCAGTGCGCGCCAACGCCAGGCTCAAACTGGTTTGCGGTTGGGCTGTACTGCACGCAGTAGCCGCTGTACGGGAAAGGCTTACATTCGTAGGTCTTACCGTCTTTTGGCTGTAGTACCACGGTGCCCGCTTTGTACGAGGCGATATTGTCCGGGAAGGTAAAGTCGTGGTGGCCGGTGCTGTCCGCAGCCGCATCGCTTTCCAGCATCAGGTTCAGCACGTCCTGGGCGAACATCGTGCCGTCTTTATTGGTCGCGTAGTATTTCAGCATATGGTGTCCCGCCGTCACGTCAGTCAACGTCATGGTCACGTCCTGATTGACGT
>NZ_JABMCU010000128.1:0-12981 GCF_013179605.1 Enterobacter sp. CM29
GCAGAAAATACCCTTCGTGACGCAGCAGCCACTCTTTACGCTGTACGCCCCCGGCATAGCCGGTGAGGGTGCCGTTGCGCCCGATCACGCGATGGCAAGGCACCACAATGCTGACGGGATTTGAGCCATTCGCCGCACCGACTGCGCGCGCCGCGCCGGTACGGCCAAGCTGCTCTGCCAGCTGACCGTAGTGCATCACCTGCCCGCAGGGAATGTTACGTAGCGCCTTCCACACCTCGCGCTGAAAAGGGGTACCCGCCGTGGCGGTTGGCAGGGTATTAATAATGCTGAGATCGCCCTCGAAGTAGGCCGTCAGTTTATCGCTCAGCCCGCCAGGATTACGGGCTGTAATACGCTCGTAACCCTCGGCGCGATAATGAATGTTGAGCAGCTCAACCATCCGGTCGCTGTGCTCTTCCCACTCAACAGCGCGAAGATTGAACGCTTCATCCGCGATAACCCACAGCGGCCCCAGCGGTGTCGCAATCTTGTCTTCGAGTAATCTCAGCATCAGTACTCCTTAGTTCAGCCTCGGGTAAATACCCGGTCCAATCGGCAGGCCGACAAGATACCACGCCACCAGCATCACCAGCCATACCCCTAAGAAGATAAGCGGATAGGGCAAGACCAGCGAATAGTAGGTACCCAGCTTAGCCTCCGGTCTGTAGCGTTGCAGGAAGCCTAAAAACAGCGGAACGAAGGGTGACACGGGCGCCAGCGGGATCACCGAAGAATCGGCGACACGGAACAGGATCTGGGCGAACGCCGGATGAAAGCCGAGCATCATAAACATGGGGACAAAGATGGGGGCCAGAATCGACCAGATGGCCGACCCGCTGGCAATAAACATGCACAGCAGGGACGACAGCAGCGCCAGGCCGACAAACGCCGGAACCCCGCTCAACCCCGCCGCCTCCAGCGCGTCCGTCAGGCTCACGGCCATAAATTTGCCCATGTTGCTCCAGTTAAACATGGCCACAAACTGCGCCAGCGGGAACACCATCACGATAAAACCCGCCATCTCCTTCATCGGCTCGATCATCAGGTGCGGCAGATCTCCCTGACGGCGGATTTTACCGGTAGCGATGCCGTAGGCGAGCGAAACGACGAAGAAGAAGAGAATTATCAGCGGCACAATACCCTGAATAAACGGCGAGGGAAGTACGGTGTGTTTGATCGGATCGCGCAACACGCCATTCTCCGGCACCACCATCAGCGCCACAGCCGCAATGAACGCCAGCGAGACGATCCCGGCGACGCGCAGGCCGAACTGCTGCTCTTTGCTCAGCGTCTCCAGCTTTTCATCGCTCCGGCCTTCCCATTTACCCAGGCGCGGCTCAACGATCTTATCGGTAATCAGCCCCCCGACAATCGTCAGGACAATCACCGAACTGGCCATAAAGTACCAGTTGTCGATCACGCTGACGTGCATGGCCGCATCGATGGTGCTGGCAGCCTCCGTGCTGATGCCGGAGAGCAGCACATCGGTGGTCACGATAAGCAGGTTAGCGGTAAACCCACAGCCGACGCCTGCGATCGCCGACAGCAGGCCCGCAACAGGATGACGGCCAACGGCGAGGAAAATCAGCGCCCCCATCGGCGGCATGATCACCAGCGCCGCGTCGGACGAGATATGGCTGAAGAAGGCAATAAACAGCACCATATAGCTGGCATAACGCGCGCTGACGTGCGAGGCCATTTTCACCATCAGCGCGGGCAGCAGACCCACGCGTTCGGCCAGACCCGCGCCTAACACCAGCGCCAGGATGGCGCCCAGCGGCGCAAAACCGCTGAAGTTTTTAATCACGTTCGGCAAAAACCAGTGCAACCCCTCCACGCTGAGCAGATTTTTTACGGCCACCATGCTGCCGTCGGCCGGGCTGCGCACGCTCACATCAAAGGCGGACAGCACGGCTGTCGCGACCATCAGGATGACAATTAAATAGATAAAAAGCAGGAAAGGGTGCGGCACTTTATTGCCGATCCTTTCAACCCAGCCATAGAGCTTACCGGATGGGGAATGCGAAGGTATGGAAGACATACTCATGGGCGTTCCTCGGGACTGTTGTCGTGTTGTGTTGTGTTTTTTTATTTTAAAGGTGACGGTGTCACGTCCTGTGGGATCGGACACTCGTACAGTTTTTCTGTTATGTGTTGTTCAAATTCTTCCCGACATTTTCGCAGCAGGTCGGCATCCTGAAGCAGATGCAGCGCGGTCGCGCCCATCACTTTTCCGGCCAGCAGCATGCCTTTATGGGCAATAGAGGTACGCCCCTGCGCCACCAATTGCCAGGTATGCAGCGGGGTGCCGACGGTAAAACAGGGGCTAAAGCACTGTGCGACAGGCATCTTCCAGCTGACATCCCCCACGTCGGTGGAGCCTGCCAGCACGTTATCGGTGATGGCGTAAGGGGCAACTTCATCCACCAGTAGCGTCTCGTGATGGCGTCGGGCAAAGGCTTTTCCCTCTTCGGCCCCCGTTGCGGCTATGTTTTTCAGGCTGTTTTGCAGGTCGTTTGCCGTGAGCGTGGCGCGGATTTCACGGGCAAATTCGCGTTCTTCTTCCGTCCAGTCCGGCGTGCCGTAATGCTGCAATGCGCGGTACATGGCCGCTTCGAGCGTACGGTTCGGCAGATAGCTGGAGCAGGCTTTATCAAAGCGACACTCGACAGTGGTTTCGGTCATCATCGCCGCGCCCTGGGCGATTTTCTCGATGCGCACGTAGATCTGCTGCGCATCGGCCATCTCCGGAGCGCGGATCAGGTACAGCACTTCTGCCTGAGCCTGCACCACGTTAGGCGAAATTCCGCCGGTATCGGTGATGGCGTAATGAACGCGCGCTTTTTCAATGATGTGTTCGTTGAGGAAGTTTGTGCCGGTGGTCATCAACGTCACGGCATCCAGCGCGCTACGTCCCAGATGTGGGGAGTTTGCGGCATGGGCGGCGATCCCCTTAAACCGCCAGGCGGCCTGAATATTGGCCAGCGTGCTGACGTTAAACATCCCGGCAAAGGCTTCCGGATGCCAGGTCACGGCAGCGTCCACGTCGTCAAATAATCCTTCACGCACCATAAAGGTTTTACCAGAGCCGCCTTCCTCGCCGGGGCAGCCGTAAAATCGTACCGTTCCGCTGCCGCCGTGCTGTTCCAGCCAGCTTTTCACCGCCACCGCACCGGCAAAGGCAGCAGTACCCAACAGGTTATGCCCGCAGCCATGGCCGTTAGCCCCCGGGGTGGCGGATTGCGCCGTCGCGCAGTGCGCCTGCTGGCTCAACCCGGCCAGGGCGTCGTATTCGCCCAGAAGGGCGATAACGGGCTTGCCGCTGCCGTAGCTGGCAATAAAGGCGTTGGGAATGCCTCCGGCTTCCCGCATCAGGGTAAAGCCCTCGGCTTCCAGCGCGCTGGCAAGCCGTTCGGCGGACCAGAACTCTTCAAAGCGCGTTTCGGGATGATCCCAGATGTCGTCGGCAATATCGGTAAACGTCTGACATCGCGTGTCGATGGCATCAGCGATAAAAGCGTAGTTCTCCTGCATTACACACCTCGCGTCCACGGGAAATTAAGCGCAGTTCGCGCCAGTGTTTCGATGGCAACGTTCATCACCTGCTCATCAAAATCGAATTTTTCGTTGTGATGTCCGGCGCTCAGTTCGGTGCCGAAGACCATATACGAGGCCATGCCGCCGTTCTGCTGCACGCGGGCCATCATTAGCGTGGCATCTTCGGAGCCCGCAGGCGCTTTGACCTTATTAATGGCATGAGTCACGCCGGGCACCTGGCTTGCCTGTTCGCGCAGATAATCGACCCAGGCCGGGGAGGGGGCACTGGAGGTCGCCGCCCCCATCAGGTTTATCCCGGCTGTTACGCCGTAGAGTGCTGCCGCGCCGGTAATCACCGCCTGCGCGCGCTCAAAGACATACTGATTAATAGCCTCGCTTTCACCGCGGGTTTCAACCTTAAGCAACGCATCAGCCGGAACCACGTTGCGTCCGCTGCCCGCCTGCATGACTCCGACGTTAACCCGGGACGCGCCTTCGCTGTGTGGCGCGATGCCATGCAGCGCGATAGCGGCCTGGGCCGCCGCGAGCAGGGCGTTACGGCCCTCTTCCGGTTTACCGCCAGCGTGTGCGGCAACGCCGGTAAAGCGCACGTCAAATTTGGTGGTCGCCATGAAGTTATCGCTGCCGCAGATCACCGTCCCTTCCGGAACGCCGGTTCCAATATGAATGGCGGTAAAGTAGTCCACGTCGTCCAGCGCCCCTGCAGCGACCATAGCGCGGGCGCCGCGCGTACCCTCTTCGGCAGGCTGGAAGATCAGTTTGATGGTGCCGTTGAGCTGGGCTTCATGCTGCTTAAGCACCTGCGCCAGCCCCAGACCAATGGTGGTGTGGCCGTCGTGCGCGCAGGCGTGCATCATGCCCGGGTTGCAGGAGGCAAAACCGTCGCGGTACGGCCGGTGGCTGTCGTCATGCGCTTCGCTCAGATCAAGCGCATCCATGTCCACGCGAAAGGCCAGCGTCGGGCCGGGGCGACCGGTATTCAGGGTCGCGACAATGCCGGTGAACCCGCCTTCGAACGGCGAGAGCCATTTCTCCGGTGCGCCTTGCGCGCGGGCGCGGGCAAATTCCCGCGCCAGGGTTGCGTCATCGGGCAACCCCATCCGGCTTTCGGCATCCACGACATCGCGACCCATCGCCAGCTCGTAACCCAGCGAGTCCAGGATCTCCGAGACTTTCGCGGCAGTGCGAAACTCCACCCAGCCGGATTCCGCGAAATGGTGAAAATCGCGACGCCATGCGCTCAGTTGGGGGGCTAATGTGTGGATGTACTGCGCCAGTGCGTTCATATCTTTTCCTGTCATCATTAAAATATGTGAACTGCTTCACGCTGTGATAGTTTTTACTTATCACTAAGCGATTTTTCACAGTTTTAACCGTTCAGGAATTACCCTCGCACATCCAATTCCATTAAAGTAGATGACAGTTTCTTTACTCTGATAAACAACGGTTATCGGTCGGGCTATGTCATTTCAGATTAAATTTCATCAAATTCGGGCTTTTGTCGAAGTGGCGCGTCAGGGCAGTATTCGCGGAGCCAGCCGGGTGCTGAATCTTTCGCAGCCCGCGCTGACTAAATCCATTAAAGAGCTGGAAGAGGGCATGGCGGCACAGCTGTTTGTGCGCCGGAGTAAAGGTGTCGCCCTGACCGAATGCGGGGAAGGGTTTTATCACCGCGCTAATTTGATTCTGGAAGAGCTTCGCGCAGCGCAGGATGATATCCGTCAGCGTCAGGGGGAGCTGACCGGGCAGATCAATATTGGGATGGGTGCCAGCGTGGCGCGCAGCCTGATGCCCGCCGTTATCTCCCGTTTTCATGCGCAGCATCCTCAGATCAAGGTGCGGATTATGGAAGGTCAGCTGGTATCAATGATCAATGAATTACGCCAGGGTGAGCTGGACTTTACCATCAATACCTATTATCAGGGGCCTTACGATCACGAGTTTACGTTTGAAAAACTCTTTGAGAAACCTTTTGCGGTATTTTGTCGGGAAGGACATCCGGCGTTGGGGGCTACCTCTATTAATGAACTTCTTCATTATAACTGGACAATGCCAACGCCGCGGGGAAGTTATTATAAGCAGCTTGAGGATATATTTCATCATCGCTCGCAGATACCGCGTATTGGCGTCGTTTGCGAAACCTTTTCGTCCTGTATTAGCCTTGTCGCACAAAGTGACTTCCTGAGCGTGCTGCCGCAGGAGCTGGGCTGTGACCCGCTGCTGGCGCACCGGCTGGTCATGCTGCCGGTTGTGGAAACACTTCCCAGAGCGGCCTATTATTTAATTCAGCGCCGTGATGCACGCCAGACGCCCCTGGCTGAATCATTAATTACACAATTCAGAAGGGAAGCGAGAAAAATAGTTTTATCGTGAAATTGCCAAAGAAAAAATAGAGCCTGTCCGACATCAGACAGACCCTACAGTACACACAGCAGTGCGTCCTTTCGCAAATCCTGGGTATTATATCCATGAGGCAGGTATATTTAGGTATAACATCTTTCCTGAAAAAAGAAAGGCGGCACGTCATTGGTTTTACAAAATTTCAACGCAAATCACTTATTTTAACTCTGCTGTAGTTTTAGTTAAGTAATATTTAAATAACTTTTATGGTAGCTATATATATTCATCAGATTAATATTTATCTTGCCCCTTGCGGTAAGGGTTATTGAGGCCCCTGCCCGGTGCAGGTATAGTACAAGCCCCGATGTGCCCGGAGGATTTCCATGAACCCTGACGACAAATCACTTTTTCTTGACGCCATGGAGGATGTCCAGCCCCTGAAACGCTGCACCGATATCCACTGGCAGCAAAGCCGTAATACCCGGGTTCGCCAGGAGATCGATACCGAGCAGCTCGACAACTTTCTCACACTGGGTTTCCTGGAACTCTTGCCGCTTGAAGAGCCGCTGATGTTCCAGCGCGAGGGCGTTCAGCAGGGCGTTATTGACAAGCTGCGCTCGGGTAAATACGCCCGACAGGCCAGCTTAAATCTGTTGCGTCAGCCCGCCGAACGCTGCCGCCAGATGCTATACGCCTTCATTCGCCAGGCCAGCCGCGACGGTTTACGTAACCTGATTATCATTCACGGGAAGGGCCGCGAGCAGAATTCGCACCCGAACGTGGTGCGCAGTTATCTTGCCCGCTGGTTAACCGAGTTCGAGGACGTGCAGGCTTTCTGCGTGGCGCTGCCGCATCACGGCGGCAGCGGGGCATGTTATGTTTCACTCCGAAAATCCGATGAGGCGAAACAGGAGAACTGGGAACGTCACGCCAAGCACAGCCGTTAACGGTAAGGCCTAGAACGTCTCCCAGTTTGTGTCACCTGAGGCACTGACCGTGGCGGGACGCAACAGTTGCGGTGCTTTTGTATTTTTTGGCCGCGGAGCGGTGTTTTCCTGCATGTTCAGCCGGAATGCCGCCACGGCCTGGCGCAGCTGTTCAGACTGATCTTCCAGCGCCGCCGCCGCCGTTGCCGACTCCTGTACCAGCGCGGCGTTTTGCTGCGTTACGCTGTCCATCTGCGAGACCGCCAGGCTGACCTGTTCAATACCGCGGCTTTGCTCGTCAGACGCCGACGAGATTTCAGCCATAATATCGGTTACGCGTGTCACGGCCGCGACGATCTCTTTCATGGTCGCACCCGCCTCGCTCACCTGTTCCGAGCCGGTATTCACCCGGCTGACGGAGTTTTCAATAAGCCCTTTGATCTCTTTTGCCGCCTGCGCGCTGCGGCTGGCCAGCGTCCGTACTTCGCCTGCCACCACCGCAAAGCCGCGGCCTTGTTCGCCGGCACGGGCGGCTTCAACCGCCGCGTTGAGCGCCAGAATGTTGGTCTGGAAGGCAATGCTATCGATAACGCCGGTGATATGCGCAATTTGCTGAGAACTGTCGGCAATGTCATTCATGGTACGCACTACATTATTCACCACCTGGCCGCCGCGTGCGGCGGTTTCAGACGCATTCTTTGCCAGCAGCGTCGCCTGACGAGCGTTATCCGAGTTCTGTTTCACCGTGGCCGTCAGCTCTTCCATGCTGGCGGCGGTCTCTTCCAGCGAGGCTGCCTGCTGCTCGGTTCGGGCGGAAAGGTCGTTACTCCCGGCGGCAATTTCTCCTGCGCCCGTGTAGATAGAATCTGTGCTGCCGCGCACGGCGCTGACGGTGCTGACCAGCGACTGTTGCATCTCATGCAGACCGGCGGCCAGCTGGCCCATTTCGTTGCGCCCGGTAATCGCGACGTTTTGCGTCAGATCGCCGCTCGCGATGGTGCGAATATGGTTCATGATGGCGTTGAGCGGTCTCAGGAGCAGGTGCTGTAAACCCTGCCAGATCACCACCAGCACGGCGATAACGGTCAGGAAGATCGCCGCCAGCGTCCACTGCATCTGGGTAAAGCTGTTCTGGTTCTCTTCGGCGGCGGCTTTCAGCAGGACGTTGTTTTCCGCGCGCCAGCGGGTATAGACCGCCTCCATCTCATCCTGCGCCTGCTGGGCGTCCAGGTCGCCATAGGCCTGATAGTTATCGGCGCGCAAGTACGCAATGGACAAGCGCATTACCTCGTGCATGTTCTTCCAGGCTTTCTGCATCTCTTCGGTGAGCGCGGCATTTTGCCCCTTCACCTGCGGAATCGCCTGCCAGTTTTTGTAATAGTCTTCGGCTTTGGCCAGCGAACCATTGGCGGTGCCCAGCAGCGTGTTGATCGCTGCGAGAGAGGCCGGGTCGCGCTGGTTTTTCAGGTAGCGGATCGCCACGCGGGTGACGGTAACGCGCGTTTTCACCAGGGTGTTCACACTGTCGCTCAGGCTCTCCTGCTGGGCATTGAGCAACCCGGAGTTCTGAAAGTTGTGACGATCGTTGTTAACGGCAGAGTAGAACAACCCTCCCGTGACAACTTGCAGCAGACAGAATATGGTGAGGGCAAAGATAATACCGGTAATCACGTGCAGATTTTTCAGCATGGCGGTCATCCGTAATAGAAGAGGCAGGGTTACATCAATACTATCGTCGTAGCGAATTTAAACTTTAATTTTACTATTGCTTAACTAATGGTTTCGTTGCGGAACCTGTTGTAAACCCGGATCATTTTTATGAGGAAGGTCAGCATGAGCAGCATAGATAAATGCGGAACATTCACGCTCGGAACGCGTACGGTTAAACGGTTTGGCTATGGCGCGATGCAGCTTGCCGGACCTGGCGTTTTTGGTCCGCCAAAAGACAAAAATGCGGCGCTGGCGGTGTTGCGTGAAGCGGTAGAGTCGGGGGTAAATCACATTGATACCAGCGATTTTTACGGCCCCCATGTGACCAACCAGCTTATCTGCGAGGCGCTTCATCCGTACCGGGATGACCTTACGATTGTGACCAAGATCGGAGCCCGACGCGGCGAGGACGCCTCCTGGCTGCCGGCGTTTTCCGCCCAGGAGCTGACGCAGGCGGTGCATGACAACCTGCGCAACCTGAAGCGAGATGTGCTGGACGTGGTTAACCTGCGGATCATGTTTAGCGCCCACGGGCCAGCGGAAGGCTCGATTGCCGCGCCGCTAAGCACCCTCGCGGAGCTGCAACAAAAGGGGCTGGTTCGCCATATTGGGCTGAGCAACGTCACCGCTTCGCAGGTGGCTGAAGCGCAGAAGATGGTTTCCGTGGTATGCGTACAGAACATGTACAACGTGGTGAATCGCGGTGACGATGCGCTGGTAGATTCGCTGGCGCAGCAGGGGATTGCCTGGGTGCCGTTCTTCCCACTGGGTGGTTTCACGCCACTGCAATCTTCCGGGCTACAGGCGGTGGCGGATTCACTGGATGCGACGCCTATGCAGGTGGCGCTGGCATGGCTGCTGCAACGCTCGCCAAATATCCTCTTGATCCCGGGTACTTCTTCGGTGGCGCATCTGCGTGAAAACCTGGCGGCAGCCGATCTGGTATTGCCGCCTGAGGCGCTGGAGACGTTAAATACGCTGGTGGAGTAATCCAGACAGCAGCAAAAGCCCGGGGGATTTTTCGGGCTTTTGGTGTTTATGACGCAATCTGATTCCTTTGGCGGTGAAGTGCTAACGCTTCCGCCACGATTTCCTGCTTACTTTTCCGTGTTTCATACGCAGTAATGCGGATGTACTCCATCAGCGCTGGATCGATGCGCGCACTTAACATCCTGAGATCGGCCTCCTTTGCTACACCGCGAGCAACACGCTTGTCGGGATAATCACGGG
The DNA here is from genome assembly GCF_013179605.1 of Enterobacter sp. CM29. Lineage (NCBI taxonomy): Bacteria > Pseudomonadati > Pseudomonadota > Gammaproteobacteria > Enterobacterales > Enterobacteriaceae > Enterobacter > Enterobacter sp. CM29. The sequence goes on from NZ_JABMCU010000128.1 coordinate 9,765, forward strand.
CTGGCATAGAAAACGTCCTCCAAAAATTGTCTTGTTAATTTGTGCTGTAAAATATGCGCTAGTCTTGGCGTAAAGTCAACGTGTAGTGAAAGCACAGTGAATTACTGTTTGGCTTTTCTGCGATTCAAGACTTCATTAAGTGATTTGATAGTGTTTGTATTGTCACGCTGTGAGTCCGCTTTGATGCGGAAAGTCACATTTTCAGTGCTGATAATGACGGAATGTTCAACGCACCAGACGCTCTAAAATTATTGATAATTTCTTCCTGAAACTTAACTCAGGTTTATCCCTGTGCTTATTCATGGTTATTGCTTAATTAAATCTTCTGTTTGAAGGCTCAGCTGTAAAAATCTGACGCTATAAGACCGGCCTTGGGGAATCCTGATATTAATCCTTTAAGCAACTTCCGGCTGGTCATATATTCCAGCCTCGGTGACGTAGTTAGCGATATTCGCTATTTTAACCCTGTTAAACCCATGCAATTGCGCTGGTTTTCATTTCTTCCGACATAATAGATTTTGTCTACGGTCTCTTTTTAATTTATGCTTCGCATACGAACAATTAGCGTTGTGCAGGGTTTTAACATCGTGGCAGTTAATAAAACCCTGCTTTATATAAAGTAATCAGGAGATTCATTTTTATGTCAGACAATAATCCCCGCCCATTGGGCTGGTTAGGCCCGTGGTGCCTGCTGGTGGGTGTGGTACTTCTTGTGACGGGGCTGTTTTTTGCCATCGGCGGTTTTAAACTGGCTTCCCTGGGGGGGAGTTGGTACTTTCTCATTGCCGGGGTTTTCACGCTGCTCTCTGCAATTCAGTTTTTCCGCCGCAAATCCTCTGCCGTAGGGCTGTTTGCTCTGGTGTTTCTTGGCACCCTGATTTGGGCATTTTTCGATGCCGGACTCGACTTCTGGCCGCTGGTTTCCCGATTAATGGTACCCGCCGGGCTGATGGTGCTGGCAGCAGCCACCTGGCCTGCATTGCGTAAGCGTGAAGGAAAACCGTCCTCCACGAAAGGGGCGATGGCGGTCTGCGCGGTCCTTATTATCGGCATGGGCGTCACCTTTGTTCAGATGTTTCAACCCCATCCGACCGTGCCGTTTAGCGGCGAAAAGCGCCCGCTGGTGCCGGTAAAAGAAGAGGCGAAACAGCAGAACTGGGATCACTACGGTAATACGGCTGGCGGTAGTCGCTTTGTGGCGCTGGACCAGATAACCCGTGACAACGTGAAAAACCTGAAACCGGTCTGGACCTACCATACCGGTGATATTCCGCAAAGTCCGGATGGCAATGGCGCAGAAGATCAGCAAACGCCGCTACAGGTAGACGATCGTGTCTTCCTCTGTACGCCGCATAACAACGTGATCGCCGTGGATGCCGATAGCGGGAAAGAGATCTGGAAAGCGGAAATCAACGCTAAGTCTGCCATCTGGATGCGCTGCCGTGGCCTGGCGTACTTTGATGCCACCAAACCGCTGGCACAGCCAACGGTAGCCGGCTCCACGCCGGTTCTGCCAGCGCAGGTCGCACCGGGCGCGGCATGCCAGCGCCGTATCCTGATGAATACCATTGACGGTAAGCTGATCGCGTTAGACGCCGATAACGGCAAATTCTGCCCGGATTTCGGCACTGACGGCAGCGTTAACCTGCATGAAGGAATGGGCGACGCGTCAGATCCAACCTATGTGTTGACGTCGGCCCCGACGCTGGCGGGTACCACGGTCGTGGTTGGCGGCCGCGTTGCGGATAACGTCAGCACCGATATGCCGGGCGGCGTAATACGTGGTTATGACGTGATCACCGGCCAGCTGCGCTGGGCGTTCGATCCGCGTAATCCGGATCCGAACTATGTTCTGAAGCCGGGCGAACACTACAAACGCAGCTCCGCAAACTCCTGGGCCCCTATGTCCTGGGATGCGTCGATGAATACCGTGTTTATCCCGATGGGAAGTTCCTCTGTCGACCTGTGGGGCGCTGACCGTATTCCGGAAGATCACAAATACGCCACCTCAATTCTCGCGCTGGATGCGACTACCGGGAAAGAGAAGTGGTTATACCAGACCGTGCATAACGACCTCTGGGATTTCGATATCCCGATGCAGCCGAGCCTGGTTGATTTCCCAACGAAAGAGGGCAACAAGCCCGCGGTGGTGGTGGGCACTAAAGCGGGGCAAATTTACGTTCTCGATCGCCTGACGGGTAAACCGCTCACTGAAGTGAAAGAGGTTCCGGTAAAACCAGCGGATATTCCACGTGAACAGTACCCGGCAACGCAGCCTCGCTCTGTGGGGATGCCGCAGATTGGCGCTGAAACCCTGAAAGAATCGGATATGTGGGGGGCGACGCCGTTTGACCAGCTGGCCTGTCGTATCAGCTTCAAATCAATGCGTTATGACGGTCTGTACACGATGCCGGGAACCGATATTTCCCTGAGCTTCCCGGGCTCGCTGGGGGGAATGAACTGGGGCAGTTTGTCCACCGATCCGAACAACCAGTATATCTTCGTCAATGACATGCGTCTGGGCCTGTGGGTTCAGCTGATTAAGCAACATCCGCAGAGCGCGGTAGCAAACACGGGCGGTGAAGCCGTGAACGCCGGGATGGGCGCCGTTCCGATGAAAGGAACGCCGTATTCGGTCAACAAAAACCGTTTCATGTCACCGCTGGGCATTCCGTGCCAGAAACCACCGTTTGGCTCTCTCTCCGCCATTGACCTGAAAACGCAGAAAATCGTCTGGCAGGTGCCGGTCGGTACCGTACAGGATACCGGTCCGTTTGGGGTAAAAATGCGTATGCCAATGCCTGTCGGTATGCCGACGCTGGGCGGTACGCTGGCCACGCAGGGCGGTCTGGTCTTCATTGCGGGAACCCAGGATTACTACCTGCGCGCTTTTGATTCCTCTACGGGGGAAGAAGTGTGGAAAGCGCGTCTTCCGGTGGGTAGCCAGGGCGGACCTATCAGCTATGTATCACCGAAAACCGGCAAACAGTACATTCTGATCTCTGCTGGCGGTGCACGCCAGTCGCCGGATCGTGGTGACTACGTGATTGCCTACGCGCTGGATAAATAACAGCGAAATAAGCAACCTGGCCCCGTCGTAGTACGGGGCTTTTTTTTGACTAAAAACCACGGATATGAAGAAAGCGGCGGGTCCGGTCAGCCCGTGAAAAGCACCCGCCAGCGACGGCGATGGCGAGTCATCTCGCGCCATAGTGCG
>NZ_JABMCU010000129.1:0-12879 GCF_013179605.1 Enterobacter sp. CM29
CGCCCCGGCCTGCAGGAAACGCCTCAGCGATTTACAGCCGGACCAGGGCATCGCTGACAGCCCTCAGTCATTTAGAAAGCAACTTTATTGCTTCTGCATAAAAAAATTACTGGGGATCCCTCAGCCCCATGGGAGAGGGTCGGGGTGAGGGCATCAGACCGCACCTCTCCCCCAAATTTGATCCCCTCACACAATTTTCATAAAAACGCTTGCCGTGAATTTGCAGTTTATTGATAATGATTATCATTGTTACATTGATTGTTATTTATAAACATTATGTCACCGACCGATAACAGCGCGGCAACGCCAGTAAAAACACACACAGCGCCGTCCCCTGCTCCCACAGATCGCCGAATCGACAGCAAAAGCCTGTTGGGTAAGGAGGGACGGGTCATTATCGAGCATGACGGCCAGCACTACCTGCTGCGCCAGACCAATGCCGGAAAACTGATCCTGACTAAATAATCCAGACAACACATTCGCCAGCCACCCAGGTGATCCCCAGGCAGCCAGCGCTTTTCAATCCTTATGGAGAGTTGCTATGCCACACCTGCAATCCGCGTCTTTACGCCCGTCTCTTCTGGCGCTGGCAATTGTCAGCACCCTGCCGGGCGTTGCGTTTGCCGCCACAGACGATATCACCGTTACCGCCACCGGCAACGCCCGCAGCGCCTTCGAAGCCCCCATGATGGTAAGCGTGATTGACGCCACCGCGCCGGAAAACCAGACCGCCAGCTCCGCCGCCGACCTGCTGCGCAAGGTGCCCGGCCTGACGCTGGACGGCACCGGGCGCACCAACGGTCAGGACGTTAACCTGCGCGGTTACGACCGACGTGGCGTGCTGGTGCTGGTGGATGGCGTACGCCAGGGCACCGATACCGGACACCTGAACAGCACGTTCCTCGATCCGGCGCTGATCAAACGTATCGAAGTGGTACGTGGCCCTTCCGCCTTGCTGTACGGCAGCGGCGCGCTGGGCGGCGTAATTTCATATGACACCGTCGACGCCAGCGATCTGCTGGACGCAGGTAAAAATAGCGGCTATCGCGTATTTGCTACCGGTGCAACAGGCGATCACAGCATCGGGATGGGCGCCAGCGCCTATGGCCGCACCGATACCCTGGACGGTGTGATCTCCTGGTCCAGTCGCGATCGCGGCGACATTCGCCAGAGTGACGGCGCGAGGGCGCCAAACGACGAATCCATCAACAATATGCTGGCGAAAGGCAGCTGGAAAATTGATCCGGCTCAGACGCTGAGCGGCTCCCTGCGCTACTACAACAACGACGCGCAGGAGCCGAAAAATCCGCAGACCACGGATGCCAGCAGCAGTAACCCGATGACCGATCGTTCCACCATTCAGCGCGATGCCCAGCTTGGCTACCGCATTGCGCCAGCCGGAAACGACTGGCTGAACGCCGATGCGAAAATTTACTGGTCCGAAGCGCGGATCAACGCCCAGAACATCGACGCCAGCGGCGAGTTCCGTAAGCAGACCACCAAAGGCGGCAAAGTGGAAAACCGCACCCGCCTGTTCAGCGACTCTTTTGCCTCGCACCTGCTGACCTACGGCGGGGAATACTATCGTCAGGAGCAACACCCTGGCGGCGCGACCACCGGCTTCCCGGACGCGAAGATCGACTTTAGCTCCGGCTGGTTGCAGGATGAGATCACCCTGCGCGACCTGCCGGTAACGCTTCTCGGCGGGACGCGTTACGACAACTACCGCGGCAGCAGCGACGGTTACGACGACGTGGATGCGGATAAATGGTCATCACGCGCCGGGTTAACCGTGAGTCCAACCGACTGGCTGATGCTGTTCGGCTCTTACGCCCAGGCCTTCCGCGCGCCAACGATGGGCGAGATGTATAACGACTCAAAGCACTTCTCTATCGGCAGCTTCTACACTAACTACTGGGTGCCGAACCCGAACCTGCGTCCGGAGACCAACGAAACCCAGGAGTTCGGTTTTGGGCTGCGTTTTGACGATCTGCTACTCGCCAACGACGCGCTGGAGTTCAAAGCCAGCTACTTCGACACCAAAGCAAAAGATTACATCTCTACCACCGTCGATTTTGCGGCGGCCACCACCATGTCCTATAACGTACCAAATGCCAAAATCTGGGGCTGGGACATGATGGCGACCTACTCGACCAGCCTGTTCAACCTCGACGTGGCCTACAACCGCACGCGCGGGAAAGATACCGACACGGGTGAATATATCTCCAGCATCAACCCGGACACCGTCACCAGCAAGCTGGATATCCCGGTGGCGCAAAGCGGCTTCTCCGTGGGCTGGATCGGCACCTTCGTCGAACGTTCAACGCACATCAGCAGCAGCTACAGCGAGCAGCCTGGCTACGCAGTAAATGATTTCTACGTCAGCTATAAAGGCCAGCAGCAGTTCAAAGGCGTCACCACCACCCTCGTGCTGGGGAACGCCTTCGACAAAGCCTACTGGTCACCGCAGGGCATCCCGCAGGATGGCCGCAACGGCAAGATCTTCGTCAGTTATCAATGGTAATTCCCTTCGGGGCAACGATTCAGAAGGATAAGATTATGGGTCACTACACACGCTGGCTTGAGCTTAAAGAAGAACATCCGGGTAAGTACGCCCGTGATATCGCCGGATTAATGCACATCAGCGAAGCAGAGCTGGCATTTGCGCGCGTTGGACACGACGCCTGGCGGCTGCGCGGTGAAATCCGCGAGATTCTGGCAGCGCTGGAGTCCGTGGGGGAAACCAAATGCATCTGCCGTAACGAATACGCCGTTCACGAACAGGTTGGAGCGTTTACTCACCAGCACCTCGGCGGTCATGCCGGGCTGGTGCTGAATCCGCGCGCGCTGGATCTGCGTTTGTTCCTCAACCAGTGGGCGAGCGCGTTTCACATTAGCGAAACGACCTCCCGCGGCGAACGTCAGAGCATTCAGTTCTTCGATCATCAGGGCGACGCTTTACTGAAGGTCTACACCACGGATCACACCGACGTTGCCGCCTGGGGCGACGTCCTGACCCGTTTTATCATTGCCGATAACCCCGCTCTGGCGCTGAAGGCTGTCGAAGCCCCCGCGCATTCCGACGGTGCAGATGCAGGCTCGGTGGAGAAAGAGTGGCGCGCCATGACCGACGTGCATCAATTCTTTAGCTTATTGAAGCGCCATAACCTGAGCCGCCAGCAGGCGTTTCGTCTGGTGAGTGACGATCTGGCCTGTAAGGTGGATAACAGCGCGCTGGCACAACTGCTGGAGAGGGCGCAACAGGACGGAAACGAAATCATGATCTTCGTCGGCAACCGCGGTTGCGTGCAGATCTTCACCGGTGTGGTGGAAAAACTGACGCCCATGAAGGGCTGGCTGAACATCTTCAACCCAACCTTTACCCTGCATCTGCTGGAGGAGACTATCGCGGAGACGTGGGTTACGCGTAAGCCCACGGCAGACGGACACGTTACCAGCCTGGAGCTGTTTGCTGCGGATGGAACTCAGATCGCCCAGCTCTATGGGCAGCGTACCGAAGGCGAGCCGGAGCAGAGCCAGTGGCGCCGCCAGATTGACGCTCTGACGCCAGAAGGGCTGGCCGCATGAAAAACTGGTTTGCCCTGCTCTGCGCCCTGCCGCTGGTCACCGTCGCCGCGCCGGAGAGAATTGTCGCCCTCGGCGGCGACGTGACGGAGATCGTCTACGCCCTCGGCGCGGAGTCTTCTCTGGTTGCGCGCGACAGTACCAGCCAGTGGCCGCAGGCGACAAACGCGCTGCCTGACGTGGGGTATCTCCGCCAGCTGAATGCGGAGGGAATTCTGTCCGTACGCCCGACGCTGGTGCTGGCAAGCGACCAGGCGCAACCCTCTCTGGCGCTGAAACAGGTTGAACAGAGCCACGTCCGGGTAGTTACCGTTCCCGGCACGCCTGACCTGCGCACGATTGACGAAAAAGTGCGAGTGATAGCTCAGGCGACGCATCATGAGGTGCAAGGGGAAACCCTGCGCAACTCGCTGCGTCAGGCGCTGGCGGCTCTGCCCTCAACACCGCTCAACAAGCGGGTGCTGTTTATCCTCAGCCACGGCGGAATGACCGCAATGGCGGCCGGGCAACAGACCGGCGCGGATGCGGCAATACGCGCCGCCGGGTTGCAGAACGCCATGCAGGGCTTTACCCGCTATCAGCCGCTCTCCCAGGAGGGGGTAATGGCCAGCCAGCCGGATCTGGTGGTGATTTCGCAGGACGGCCTTAACGCGCTGGGCGGCGAACAAAATCTGTGGAAACTGCCCGGTCTGGCGCAAACGCCAGCGGGACGAAGCAAGCAGGTGCTGGCTATTGATGACATGGCCCTGCTGGGCTTCAGCGTCCGCACGCCGAAAGCCATACAACAGCTGCGTGCCAGAGCGGAGCAACTGCCCTGATGTCCCGGCGCATCACGTTATCGTTATGGCTTCTGGCGGGGTTGCTTACCGTCATGACGTTCATGGCTACCGGTTTTGGGGCGTTACGCCTGCCGGTGAACGTGCTGTGGAGCGGCAGCGATGAGACGCTACGCCAGATCTGGCTCACCATCCGTCTGCCCCGCGTGCTGCTGGCGCTGGTGATTGGCGGGTCGCTGGCGCTCGCCGGCTGCGTCATGCAGGGGCTGTTCCGCAATCCGCTGGCCGACCCGGGCCTGCTCGGGATCAGCAGCGGTGCGGCGCTGGCCGTCGCCCTGTGGGTGGTGCTCCCGCTATCGCTGCCCGCGCTGGTGATGCTTTATGCTCCGATGCTGGCGGCATTTTTTGGGGCGCTGGCAGCCACAGGCGTGATCTTCCTGCTCAGCAAGCAGCGTGACACCTCTCTGTCACGTCTGTTGCTGGTGGGTATCGCCATCAATGCCCTGTGCGGTGCGGCAGTGGGTGTGCTTTCGTGGGTCAGCAATGACGCCCAGTTGCGTCAGCTTTCACTCTGGGGAATGGGAAGTCTCGGTCAGGCGCAGTGGTCAACGCTGCTCGCCGTGATCTCGCTGATGGTGCCTGCCGCTCTGGCGATCTGGCGTTGTGCCAGCGCGTTAAATTTACTGCAACTGGGTGAAGAGGAAGCGCATTATCTCGGCGTGGACGTTGCCCTTGTACAGCGAATATTACTGTTATGCAGCGCTCTGCTGGTCGCTGCGGCTGTCGCCGTCAGCGGCGTGATTGGCTTTGTCGGACTTGTGGTGCCGCACCTGATGCGCATGTGGCTGGGCGCCGATCACCGGGCAACCCTCCCCGGCACGGTTCTCGCGGGCGCTTTTCTGCTGCTGGTGGCGGATACGGTAGCCCGCACTCTGGTCGCCCCGGCAGAAATGCCGGTCGGGTTGCTCACCAGCATCCTTGGCGCCCCCTGGTTCTTATGGCTCATTTTTCGTCGTGGAGAACAGCATGGCTGAACGTTATACGGCTGAAAATCTGACTTTTACCCGGTCTGGCCGCACGCTGACAGATAACGTTTCGCTGTCACTGTCGCAGGGAGAGCTGGTTACATTGATCGGTCCCAACGGCGCGGGGAAATCCACGCTGCTGCGACTGCTGACCGGCTACCTGAAACCCGACAGCGGCGGCTGTTCGCTGGCGGGGAAAGCGCTGGATGAATGGCACCCGGAGACGCTGTCCCGCTATCGGGCAGTGATGCGTCAGCATACTCAGCCTGGATTTGACTGGCTGGTGGAGGAGATCGTTGGAATGGGGCGTGCGCCCTGGTCGCGTCAACCTGAACCGTCGATTGTGCGTGAGGTGATGCAGCTGACCGGTTGCCTGCCGCTGGCTGGCAGACGTTATCATTCCCTCTCGGGCGGCGAGAAGCAGCGCGTTCAGCTCGCCCGCGCGCTGGCGCAGCTGTGGCGTGAGGGAACGCCGCGCGGCTGGCTGTTTCTCGACGAACCCACTTCAGCGCTGGATCTCTACCACCAGCAGCATCTGCTGCGCCTGTTGAAATCGCTGACCCGGCTGGGTCATCTTCACGTCTGCGTGGTGCTGCACGATCTTAATCTCGCCGCGTTATGGTCGGACCGGATCCTGCTGTTACACAACGGCAGGATTGTTTCTCAGGGCATACCGGAGACGGTATTGCAGGCCGACGCGCTGGCGCGCTGGTACGGTGCGCAGGTGCACGTCGGCAGACATCCGGCGCACGCCGCGCCGCAGGTTTTTCTCACCCCTTAGCTTGAGCAGCTCACTTCCAGTCGCTTGCCCCAGTCCGGCGGGCGGCTGACATAGTCATCCTCCCGGTCAGCAAACGGCGTGCGCAGGGCGATATGCAGCCGATGCAGCTCGGCATAATCCCCCTGCTCTGCCTGCTCAATAGCCCGCTGCGCCAGCCAGTTGCGCAACACCATCGCCGGGTTAACCGCCTTCATCCGCGCCTGGCGGGTATCGTCATCAATCTGTTCCTGCTGTAAACGCGCCCGGTAAGTGGCAAACCAGTCATCAAACGCCTGTCGATCGATGAACTCGTCACGCAGCGGTGAAGCGGCGCTCTGCTGCGCAGTCTGGCTTAGCATACGGAAGGTTCGGGTATAGTCGCTGCCTTCACGCGCCATGATGGCAAACAGCCCATTTAGCAGCGCGTTATCGCCTTTTTCCTGCGTCATCAGCCCCAGCTTGTTGCGCATTAACACACCATATTCCCGCAGCAAAACCTCCTGATAGGTATCGAGCGCATCGTTCAGGGCATCGACGTCGATAAACGGCGACAGGCTTTGCGCAAGCCGCTGAAGGTTCCACAGCCCCACCGCAGGCTGGTTGTCGAAACGGTAACGCCCCTGATAGTCCGAATGGTTACAGATGTAACCCGGTTGATAGTCATCAAGGAAGCCGTACGGACCGTAGTCAAACGTCAGCCCTAACAGGGACATGTTGTCGGTATTCATCACCCCGTGGGCAAAGCCAACGGCCTGCCAGCGGGCAATCATTGAGGCGGTGCGCGCGACAATATCACGGAACCAGAGAACATAGCGGTCCGGTTCGTTTTGCAGGTGCGGCCAGTGACGTCGAAGGGCGTAATCGGCAAGCTGGCGGACTTTATCCGGCTCGCGGCGATAGTAGAAGTGTTCAAAATGGCCGAAACGCAGATGGCTTTCCGCCACGCGGATCAGCATCGCCCCCTGCTCTATCGTCTCGCGGGCCACCGGCGTGTCGCTGGTGACAATGGACAGCGCGCGTGAGGTGGGGATCTCCAGGGCATGCATCGCCTCGGAAGCCAGACTTTCACGAATGGTTGAACGCAGCACCGCGCGGCCATCCCCCATGCGTGAGTACGGTGTTAACCCTGCCCCTTTCAGGTGCCAGTCGAGCGTTTCGCCATTCGGCAGAACCTGTTCACCCAGCAGGATGCCGCGACCATCGCCGAGCTGTCCCGCCCAGACGCCAAACTGATGTCCGCTGTAGACCTGAGCCAGAGGCTTCATGCCCGGAAGCAGCGTTTCGCCGCCCCAGACACCGGCGCCCTTTTCTGGCTGAAAAAGTGTCGAAGGGATGCCAAGCGAATCCGCTAATGCATCGTTATGCCAGATAAGACGCGCGTTCTGTAAAGGCGTGGGCTTAAGCGCGGTGTAAAAGCCGGGTAATTCATCGTGCCAGTGAGCAGTAAAAGACAGGGTCATAAGTCCTCCTGCTTTAAGTGTAGAGGGTTTCCCTTGACGTAAACACGGGCGAAGAAAGGGGTTATTGCTGAACGAGGGTCGTTACGCGTTCTGCCGGGACGGCAGGCCACAGGGTTCCCTGCATTGCGCCAAAATTGAAGGGCAGCACGCGTTGTAAGATGCCGTGATCGTCAATTCCCGAGACCATGACCGACTGACAATGCGGCGCGATCTGCCAGAGAATGGCGCGCATAAATGGCTCGAAAGAGAGCGCCGAGACGCGCTGATGAATAAAGTATTTATCCAGAATCACCCGTTTGAACAGACCATCATAAACCGGTTTAAGGGATGCAGCCCCTGCACCAAAGTTAGCCAGCACTAAGGGGAAATGGATCGCCATTCTTGCAAGCGTAAGATCGTCTTTCCCGTTATTTAAACCTGGATAGTTCTCATTAACAGTAAACTCAAGAAACGGATAACGATCAAGGATTGAAACAGCGTTCTCATTAGTTAATAAAAACTCAACAATTGCAGGTGTAATATTGATCCATGCAATTAACTGATGCTGAATAAAAAATAGCTTACAGGTATCGAGTAATTGCAGTTTTTCCTGAAACAGCACTAATTCATCTTCATGAGAAAGATGAGGGATAACCAGTTCAGTCGGGATTCGTACGTCCGTACCCACGCCAGTAAAGTTAACCAAAATCTCTAAACCTTTAAGCAAACCTGCACTATCACGCGCCGGAAGGAGTAAAAGTTCAGACTGGTAAGCATTATCTAGCGTAATAATCATCGCCCTTGTCCTGCATTAAAGATGAGAGAGAACATCCTGGAGCAATTGCAGGCACAATTCCACTGTCTTGATTTTAATAAGATTAATTTCATTCTTTCCGTATTAATTTTCAGATTTTTCCCTGAATCTAAAATAATCTTATCCTGGTTAATGAATAATAGCCAGTTTTAGATAAAACAGGCACATGCTGACAAAAATAAGTGGGCAAAAATTTTACTTTAATCCACCCGCAAGAAAAGCCTGACGTCTATTTCCACCGCCAGGCCCTCCGCACTGCATCTTTATGCAGCGGTTAAATACGCCTGGCCTGCCAGAAATTTTTACGCCAGTAAACATTATCGAGAGAGGAGCGCATCACGCCGCGGCTGGTCGAGGCATGAATAAACTGATTATCGGTGTCATAAATGCCGACATGAAGGCCGCTTTCACCGGAACCTGTTTTAAAAAAGACCAGATCGCCGGGCAGGAGCTCGTCTTTATCAATTTCAGTGCCGATTTTCGCCTGCATACGCGTTTCACGCGGAAGCTGTAGGTCAAATTTATCGCGGAAAGTCATCAGCACAAATCCCGAGCAATCCACCCCGCCCCGGCTCATCCCGCCGTAGCGATAAGGGGTGCCGCGCCAGTTGCTGAGCTGATCGTTCAGGCTGGCAATGACCGTAATGGAATCGGAAAGCCGTGGGTTAGGCGGAGGTGCACGATGGCTGCTGCATCCTGCAAGAAATAGCGCCGCAACAAGGAGAAACCAGAATCGCATTTCAGACGAATCCTCTGCTTTTTTTGTTCTTTCGGTAATTTAGCGTGCATCTATGCGGCTGTGCAAGAAAGGTTACTCCTGCGTCGTGGAAATGAGCATCTTGTGGCCTTCAATATCCAGCCTCCGGAACGACATGTGGTAAGCACTCGCAAGATTGGGGGCCGTCAGCACGCTGTCGCGCGTTCCGCTGGCAATCAGTTTGCCACGCGCCAGCAACCACACCCGATGCGCGTGGCGCAACGTATGGTTTAAATCATGGCTGCTCATCACAATGGCGATGCCCTTGCGACACAGCGCGCTGAGCAGAGTATCCAGCGCTGCCTGCTGGGCAACGTCCAGTCCGCTCATCGGCTCGTCCAGCAGCAGCAACCGCCCGTGAGGATTTCCCACCGGATGAACCTGAAGGATGACGGCGGCCAGACGCACGCGCTGCCATTCGCCACCGGAAAGCTGGCTGGCCTGTCGGGTGAGCTTATCGTCTAACCCGAGCGCCGCAGCAACGTCATGGAGCAATGCTACCTGATTTTTATCAGGCAGGTGCAGCGTCAGGTAGTGCCAGACGGGCATTGCAAAGGGCGGAACCTGCTGCTGAACCAGATAGCTTCGACGGGAGGCGAGTGTAGAGGGTAGCCAGTTGACGAGCGATTGCCCGAGAAAGGTAATCTCCCCTTCCCCGCGGGTCAGCCCCGCCATGCGCGCCAGCAGCGTGCTTTTTCCGGCGCCGTTAGGCCCAACCAGGTGAAGGATTTCACCTGCGTTGACTGCGGCGGTAACAGGCTCAAGACGTCCCTTCCCGGCAACGCCTGTGAGCTGCATCAGCAGCGTCATTATTTCGCCAGCGCCAGTTTGATTGATTCCATCACGATAGGATCTTCAGGCGTCATGTCAGGCGAGAAACGCTGCACGACCTGACCGTCACGGCCAATCAGGAATTTTTCGAAGTTCCACAGAATATCGTCCGGATAGAGCGGCGCGCGACCTTTGCTCGCCATACGCTCATAGAAACCACTCTCTTCAGGCGCAACGGCGGTCGGCGCCGCGGCCACCAGTTTGGCATACAGCGGATGACGATTTTCCCCGTTCACATCAATTTTGCTGAACATCGGGAACGTCACACCATAGGTTGTGCTGCAAAAGGTCTTAATCTCCTCTTCGCTGCCCGGCTCCTGGCCCAGGAACTGGTTGCACGGGAAGCCGAGTACGGTAAAGCCGTCTTTTTCCCAGGCTTTATGAATGTTTTCCAGCTGTTCATACTGCGGCGTAAGGCCACATTTCGATGCCACGTTCACGATGAGCAGTACCTTGCCCTTGTAGCCTTCCAGCGTGGTTTTCTCGCCGTCAATGGTAGTCACTTCGGTATTCAGAATATCAGACTGCATAGCATTCCCTCAGGTTGACTTACAGGTTGTGTTTTAACGTCCAGCTTTTAATAGTAGCCAGATAAAGACCGGTGCGCCCAGCGTTGCGGTCACCACGCCTATCGGCAACTCAGCGGCCGTCAGCGCAAGCCGGGCGATGATATCGGCAATCAGCAGCGTTGCCGCCCCGGCAACCGCCGAGGCAGGAAGCAGGGTTCGGTGGTCCGTAATACCGTACAGGCGCAGCATATGCGGGATCACCAGCCCAATAAAGCCAATCGCCCCCGCCAGCGCCACGCTTACGCCCACCATCCAGCCGATGGCGATAACCAGCGCGTTGCGCCAGAAGCCAATCGGCATCCCGAGCTGGCGAGCAGACGTTTCGCCCAGCGCGAGAATATTTAGCGGCTGCGCCTGGAACGCCGTCCACAGGATGACCGGGATCAGGAGCACCATCAGCCACCCCTGACGCCAGTCAACGCCACCAAATCCCCCCATCATCCAGTACATTAACTGGCGCAGATCGAAAGAGGTGGAGAAGTAGACGGCCCATGTCATCAGCGCGCTACAGATGATCCCCAACGCTACCCCGGCAAGCAGCAGCCGGCTGGTGGATAAATGGCGACGAGCAAAGCGCAGAAGGATAAGGGTTATCAACAGCGCGCCAAGGATAGCGCTGAGGCTAATCCCCCAGGCGGAGAGCTCGCCTCCCCCCAGCATCACGGCGGCGATAAGCCCGACGCCTGCGCCATTCGACACCCCGAGAAGTCCGGGTTCCGCCAGAGGGTTTTCAAATAATGCCTGCATGATCGTGCCGCACAGCGCCAGCGCAGCGCCGACTAAAAGCACAGCCAGCGTCCGTGGCAGGCGGATCTGCCAGACAAAGAGCTGTCCCTCAGGCGTAAACCAGCTTTCCGGTCCCAGCCACCGATCGCCCGCACACAGGCTGACGGTGGTGGCGACAATCATCAGCACCCCGAGCAGACACAGGCGGCGGAGATCGGAGCGGTGCTGAAGACGGGCAAGATCAAGCATAGACGATAGGTTATCCGGTTGAGATATCATTGATTTTACGGCGGGTTTAGCAAATAGCGCAAAGAAAAAAGGCCGCGTGAGCGGCCTTTTTAGTTAGTTCATATTACTCTGCTTTGGGCGTTGCGTTTTCGACACGGCTTTTTAACTTCTGTCCGGGTCTGAAGGTCACCACGCGGCGGGCTGTAATGGGAATATCTTCCCCCGTCTTCGGGTTACGGCCCGGACGTTGGTTTTTGTCTCGCAAATCAAAATTGCCAAAGCCGGAGAGTTTAACCTGCTCACCATTTTCCAGAGCACGACGGATCTCTTCGAAAAACAGCTCTACCAGCTCTTTGGCATCCCGTTTGCTAAGCCCAAGCTTATCAAACAGATATTCTGACATTTCAGCTTTTGTAAGCGCCATAGGTTCAATCCCTCAATGATGCCTGGAATCGCTCTTTTAATGCCTCTACACATTTGGCGACGGTAGCGGCAATCTCCTCTTCTTCGAGTGTACGGCTGGTATCCTGAAGGATAAGGCTAATAGCGAGGCTCTTGAAACCTTCTGCTACGCCCTTGCCGCGGTACACGTCAAATAAGTTTACGCCAACTACCTGATTTACGCCAACTTTCTTACATTCGGCCAAAATATCTGCTGCGGGCACATTTTCAGCGACCACAACCGCGATATCACGGCGGTTTGCCGGGAAGCGTGAGACGTCCTTTGCCTGAGGAATGACGCGGTCTGCAACCGGGTTCCACTCCAGCTCGAATACGATGGTACGGCCATTCAGATCCAGCTTACGTTCCAGCTCCGGGTGAACAACCCCAATAAAACCAACACGTTTGCCGTCTAAATAGATCGCCGCACTCTGGCCCGGATGCAGGGCTGGAATCGCTTCTGCGCGGAATTCAATTTCGGATAATTTACCGGTCAGATCGAGAATCGCTTCCAGATCGCCCTTCATATCGTAGAAATCAACCGTCCCTTTTGCCAGGTCCCAGTGCTCTTCATAGCGGTTACCGCTGATGGCGCCAGCCAGCATGAGATCCTGACGGATGCCTAAATTGGCCTGAGTATCCGGTACAAAGCGCAAACCGCTTTCGAAAATACGCACGCGGTTCTGCTGACGGTTCTGGTTATAAACGATAGTACCCAGCAGTCCCGTCCACAGGGACAGTCGCATCGCTGACATCTCGCTGGAGATCGGGCTTGGCAGGATCAGGGCTTCCTGACCTGGGTGGATCAGCTGTTGCAGCTTAGGATCAACGAAGCTGTAGGTGATCACTTCCTGGTAGCCTTTGTCGTTCAGCATGGTTTTCACACGCTTCAGTGACAGATCGGCTTCGCGATGGCTGCCCATCACCA
>NZ_JABMCU010000013.1:0-39968 GCF_013179605.1 Enterobacter sp. CM29
GAGAGCAACATCGAGCGGGTAAAGCGACCATAGTCCAGCCCGGTGAGTGCGGCGGTTTGTTCCAGCTTATCCGTGACTTTATCGGCCAGAATTTTGCCGTCTTCGCAGCGGGCCAGCTCAACGCGCGGTGCCTGTAAGTTCCCGTCTGGCTGGTTGCGGGCGCGGTTCTGGCTCCAGAAAGCGCGATAAGCAACGCCTTTGACCTCAAATTCCACTTCAGCCAGGCATTCGGCGGTATCGCGCGTCATCAGGTCGTTTTGTGCCTGAGAGACCTTATTAAGACGCGGTGTTTCGTGGTAAAGCGCCAGGCAGATGGCATCCAGCAGCGTGGTTTTACCCGCGCCGGTTGCGCCGGTGATGGCAAACAGCCCATTGCTGGCGAAAGGCTCCGCGGTGAAATCGATTTTCCACTCACCCTTTAGCGAATTCAGATTTTTCAGACGCAGGCTCAGAATTTTCATGCGTTTTCGTCCTCGTCATTGAGGGAATGCAAGGTATGGGCAAACAGCTCGTTAAGCCTGGTGCGCCTGGCCTCGTCCACTTCTTCATGCGCAAGCCGCCGCGCGAACACCTCTTCAACCCGAAGTTCGCTAAGCGTTTCACGCTGGGCGTTCAGCAGAATTTTCTCGCGCTGCTCGCGGCTGCGACGTACCAGCAGCACCTCCACAGGAAGGTCTTCCGTCAGCGTCTGAATTTTACGCTGCATATCGTACAGGTAGTCATCGGTGGCGATTTCGATATCGAGCCAGACGGGGGGATTAAGCACTGCGCCGCGCCACTGCTCAAGCTGAGCGGTAATGGCGGCCAGATCGCCTTTCAGCACTGCCAGCGGCTGGGTGACCGGCACCTCAAGCGTCTCAACGGCGCTAAGTTTGCCTTCGGTGAAGCTCACCAGATGCACGGATTTGGCTTTGCCCGTTTCGTCAAAACTGAGGGAAATGGGCGAGCCGCAGTAGCGAATATGCTCGCATCCCCCGACGATCTGGGCCCGGTGAATATGCCCGAGGGCAATATAGTCGGCGGGAGGAAAGTTTTGCGCTGGAAACGCGTCCAGCGTACCGATATAAATCTCGCGCACCGCGTCACTCTTACTGGCCCCGACTGTGGTGAGGTGCCCGGTGGCAACGATAGGAATGGCCTGTTCGCCGCGCAGGGCGCAGGCTTCCGTATGCTGCTGGTGATAATAGCGGGTGATGGCCTGCAACAGATGCTGCTGTTTTTCGCTCCCGGACAGGCCTGCCTGGCTTTGCACGATATCGCGCGGGCGTAAAAACGGAATTGGGCATAGCACCGCGCCCGGCGTGCCATCACGTTTTTTCAGGATCTGCGGCGCGTGTCCGGCGCTGGCCACCACGGTGGTATTGAGGAACGCCAGAATATCGCGGGATTCATTCAGCGTCGCCACCGAGTCATGGTTTCCGGCGACAATCACCAGGTGACAACCGGTTTGCTGGAGGTTGACCACAAAACGGTTGTACAGCTCACGCGCATAGCTCGGCGGCGATCCGGTATCAAAAATGTCGCCCGCCACAATAATTGCGTCCACCTCGTGAGCCTGAGCCGTCTCCAGCAGCCAGTTCAGGAACGCTTCATGTTCCGCGGCGCGGCTTTTGCTGTAAAAATTTTGACCCAGGTGCCAGTCTGAGGTGTGAAGTATGCGCATAAGAGATCCGTGGCAATAATAAGAAAGCAGGATTATAAACGTTCGGGGAACGGAAAATAACCGCTGTAATAAAACAACAGTTTGCTATTTATCGTGGTAATGTTTTTCATAAATCTGTCATAAATCTGACGCATAATGACGCCGCATTACAGACTTGTAACTTAAATACGATAAGACAGGGCAAAGTATGGCGAGACGTATTCTGGTCGTAGAAGATGAAGCTCCGATCCGTGAAATGGTGTGCTTCGTGCTTGAACAAAATGGCTTCCAGCCGGTTGAAGCGGAAGATTATGACAGCGCGGTGAACCAGCTGAATGAACCCTGGCCCGATCTGATCCTGCTGGACTGGATGCTGCCTGGCGGTTCCGGATTGCAGTTTATCAAGCATATCAAACGCGAGGCGATGACCCGCGATATCCCGGTGGTGATGCTGACGGCGCGCGGTGAGGAAGAGGATCGCGTGCGCGGTCTGGAAACCGGCGCGGACGATTACATCACCAAACCGTTCTCCCCGAAAGAGCTGGTGGCGCGTATCAAAGCCGTGATGCGCCGTATTTCACCGATGGCGGTGGAAGAGGTGATTGAGATGCAGGGCCTGAGCCTGGATCCTACCTCACACCGGGTCATGACCGGTGAAAATCCCCTCGATATGGGCCCCACCGAATTTAAACTCCTGCACTTCTTTATGACCCACCCGGAGCGCGTTTACAGCCGCGAACAGTTGCTGAATAACGTCTGGGGAACTAACGTCTATGTCGAAGACCGAACGGTTGACGTCCATATTCGCCGCCTGCGTAAAGCACTGGAACTGAGCGGCCACGATCGCATGGTACAGACGGTCCGCGGCACGGGTTATCGCTTCTCGACCCGTTTCTGAACAATGACAGGAGTGTGACGCGTGCTGGAACGTCTGTCATGGAAAAGGCTCGTCTTTGAACTGATCTTATGCTGTATTCCGGCCCTCATTCTGGGGGCTATTTTTGGCTATCTGCCGTGGTTTTTACTGGTGGCCGTGACGGGGTTGCTCGTCTGGCATTTCTGGAATTTACTGCGTCTTTCCTGGTGGCTGTGGGTCGACAGAAGTATGACACCCCCGCCGGGAAGCGGGAGCTGGGAACCGCTACTCTACGGCCTGCACCAGATGCAGATGCGTAATAAAAAGCGCCGTCGTGAGCTGGGAAGCCTGATAAAACGCTTTCGCAGCGGCGCGGAGTCGCTGCCGGACGCAGTGATCCTGACGACGGAAGAAGGGACCATCTTCTGGTGCAATGGCCTCGCACAGCAGCTGCTGGGCCTGCGCTGGCCGGATGATAACGGTCAGAACATCCTCAACCTTCTGCGCTATCCCGAGTTCACGCTGTATCTGAAAACGCGTGATTTTAGTCGTCCGCACAATCTGAAGCTCAATAACGGTCGCCATCTTGAAATTCGCGTGATGCCCTACAGCGATCGGCAGTGGCTGATGGTGGCGCGGGATGTCACCCAGATGCATCAGCTTGAGGGCGCAAGACGTAACTTCTTTGCCAACGTCAGCCACGAGCTGCGTACGCCGTTGACGGTGCTTCAGGGCTATCTGGAGATGATGCAGGAGCAAACGCTTGAGGGGGCGCCGCGTGAGAAAGCGCTGCATACCATGCGGGAACAGACGTTCCGCATGGAAGGGCTGGTCAAACAGCTACTAACGCTTTCAAAAATTGAGGCTGCCCCGTCGCTGGCGCTAAACGACATCATTGATGTGCCGATGATGCTGCGAGTGGTGGAGCGCGAAGCCCAAACGCTGAGCCATAATCAACACACCCTGAGTTTTGATGTTGATAACACGCTGAAAGTGCTCGGCAGTGAAGATGAGCTGCGAAGCGCTATCTCAAACCTGGTCTATAACGCCGTGAATCATACCCCGACAGGGACGCATATCGCGGTGCGGTGGCAGCATACTCCGGCAGGGGCTGAGTTTAGCGTCGAGGACAACGGGCCGGGGATTGGGCCTGAACACCTCCCGCGTCTCACCGAACGGTTCTACCGGGTGGATAAGGCGCGCTCGCGGCAGACCGGCGGGAGCGGACTGGGGCTGGCAATTGTGAAGCATGCCGTCAGCCACCACGAAAGCCGGCTCAATATCGAAAGCACCCTGGGTAAGGGCACGCGCTTTAGCTTCGTGATTCCGGAACGATTAATTGCCAAAAAAAGTGCCTGACAGCGTGTGTGTCAGGCTACCTTTCCACGGGCCAGCGATTGCTGGCCCGTTTGCTTTGCAGTCAAGCGAAACGCGAGTGAATATTATACGGCTGGTGCTTTTTTGTTCGCATGATTAGCCATGAGTTTTTCTTATACATGGCATATTATTTTGGTCTGAATTTTCATGCTGGCATATTGTTCTGGTTTTACGATCCCTTCTTGCCTTTAAACGTTATAAGCGTTTAAATTGCCCCCCATATACTGTCAGACCGACTGTATTTGCGTGGTAAATCGAAAAACTATTCTTCGCCACGCCTGGACGGGAGCATATCCCGCTGAAATTGAGCAAATTTTCCGCTGTATCGTCCCGTCAGGGATGGCGAAAATCTCAACGTATTCAACACCACATCCACAGGCAGTAAGGTTTTATGACCCATCACTTGAAATCGCGTGACATTATCGCGCTGGGCTTTATGACATTTGCGCTGTTCGTTGGCGCAGGTAACATCATTTTTCCTCCAATGGTTGGCTTACAGGCGGGTGAACACGTCTGGACGGCTGCGTTTGGCTTCCTGCTTACTGCCGTGGGCCTGCCGGTACTGACCGTTATCGCGCTGGCGAAAGTCGGTGGCGGTGTGGACAGCCTCAGCACCCCGATTGGCAAAGTGGCTGGCGTTCTGCTGGCAACCGTCTGCTATCTGGCCGTTGGCCCGCTGTTCGCGACCCCGCGTACGGCGACCGTCTCCTTTGAAGTGGGTATTGCCCCGCTGACCGGTGACGGCGCGATGCCGCTGTTTATTTACAGCCTCATTTACTTCGCCATCGTGATTCTGGTTTCTCTCTATCCGGGCAAACTGCTGGATACTGTGGGTAACTTCCTGGCACCGCTGAAAATTGTGGCGCTGATTGTGCTGGCGGTTGCGGCCATCGTCTGGCCTGCGGGGCCCATCAGCTCCGCGATGGACGCCTACCAGAACGCGGCGTTCTCAAACGGTTTCGTGAACGGCTATCTGACGATGGATACGCTTGGCGCGATGGTGTTTGGTATCGTTATCGTTAACGCCGCGCGTTCCCGCGGGGTGACCGAAGCGCGTCTGCTGACTCGCTACACCATCTGGGCTGGCCTGATGGCCGGTGTCGGCCTGACGCTGCTGTATCTGGCGCTGTTCCGTCTGGGTTCAGATAGCGCAACGCTGGTCGATCAGAGCGCAAACGGCGCGGCGATCCTGCATGCTTACGTGCAGCACACCTTTGGTGGTGCAGGCAGCATGCTGCTGGCGGCGCTGATTTTCCTGGCCTGTCTGGTGACGGCGGTGGGTCTGACCTGCGCCTGCGCGGAGTTCTTCGCTCAGTATCTGCCGCTTTCTTACCGCACGCTGGTGTTTATCCTCGGCATCTTCTCCATGGCGGTGTCAAACCTCGGTCTGAGCCACCTGATTCAGGTCTCAATTCCGGTGCTGACGGCGATCTATCCGCCATGTATCGTGCTGGTAGTGCTGAGCTTCACCCGTCCGTGGTGGCATAACTCCACGCGAATTATTGCGCCAGCCATGTTTATCAGCCTGATTTTTGGTATCCTTGACGGGATCAAAGCATCAGCATTTGCAGAAATCCTGCCAGCCTGGACACAGCGTCTGCCGCTGTCCGAGCAGGGCCTGGCCTGGCTGATGCCTTCCGTTGTAGCGCTGGTTCTGGCGATTATCTGGGACCGTGCGGCAGGGCGTCAGGTGACATCCAACGCCCATTAATCAACGGCAACAAATTGTTTAACCACGGGGCTTAAGGCCCCGTGGTTTTTTGTTTTTTTCGTGTTGAATGGCAAGATTTTAATGGAAAGCACTAACAAACTTAAACGTGGATTGAGCACCCGCCACATCCGCTTTATGGCGCTGGGCTCGGCTATCGGTACCGGTCTTTTTTATGGCTCGGCAGATGCCATCAAAATGGCCGGTCCAAGCGTTCTGCTGGCCTACATCATCGGCGGCGTGGCGGCGTATATCATCATGCGCGCCCTTGGCGAAATGTCGGTTCACAACCCCTCTGCCAGTTCCTTCTCCCGCTACGCGCAGGAAAATTTAGGCCCGCTGGCCGGGTTTATCACCGGCTGGACCTACTGCTTCGAAATCCTGATTGTTGCCATTGCCGATGTGACGGCGTTTGGTATCTATATGGGTGTCTGGTTCCCCGCCGTGCCGCACTGGATCTGGGTGCTGAGCGTGGTGCTGATTATCTGCGCCGTTAACCTGATGAGCGTGAAGGTGTTTGGCGAGCTGGAGTTCTGGTTCTCCTTCTTCAAGGTCGCGACCATTATCATCATGATCCTCGCCGGTTTCGGCATTATCATCTGGGGTATCGGCAACGGTGGACAGCCAACCGGCATTCACAACCTGTGGAGCAACGGCGGCTTCTTTAGCAACGGCTGGCTCGGGATGGTCATGTCGCTGCAGATGGTCATGTTCGCCTATGGCGGAATCGAGATTATCGGCATCACCGCCGGGGAAGCGAAAGATCCGGAGAAGTCTATTCCGCGCGCCATCAACTCGGTGCCGATGCGCATCCTGGTGTTCTACGTGGGCACGCTGTTTGTGATTATGTCCATCTACCCGTGGAACCAGGTGGGCACCAACGGCAGCCCGTTTGTCCTGACTTTCCAGCATATGGGCATTGCGTTTGCCGCCAGCATTCTCAACTTTGTGGTGCTGACCGCCTCGCTGTCGGCCATCAACAGTGACGTGTTCGGCGTGGGCCGTATGCTGCACGGCATGGCGGAGCAGGGCAGTGCGCCGAAGGTGTTTGCCAAAACGTCGCGTCGCGGTACCCCGTGGGTAACGGTGCTGGTTATGACCGTGGCGCTGCTGTTCTCGGTCTACCTGAACTACATTATGCCGGAGAACGTCTTCCTGGTGATTGCGTCGCTGGCGACCTTTGCGACGGTGTGGGTGTGGATCATGATCCTGCTGTCGCAGATTGCGTTCCGTCGCCGCCTGTCGCCAGAAGAGGCCAAAGCGCTGAAGTTTAAAGTGCCGGGCGGTGTTGCGACGACCGTCGTTGGCCTCATCTTCCTGGTGTTTATCATCGGCCTGATTGGCTACCACCCGGATACCCGCATTTCCCTTTATGTGGGCTGTGCGTGGATCGTTCTGCTGCTGGTGGGCTGGATGTTTAAATGTCGCCGCGATCGTCAGCTGGCGGAAGCACAGTAAGGTAAAAATGCCGGGTGGCGCTGCGCTTACCCGGCCTACACTCCCTTTTGCCCTGGAAAAATCTCCTCCTCCGTTCTCCTCCCCCAATAATCCCGAACACGATGAGCTATCTTTAATCACCCTGTGGCAAGGTGACGTCAATTTCATCAAAGGGGATTCGTGATGTTAAACGCCTGGCACCTTCCGGTTGCCCCATTTGTTAAGCAAAACAAAGACAACCTTGTGATTACGCTCTGGCTGGCAGGGGAAAATCAGCCTGAACGTGTGACCCTGCGCGCCGAAGTGGATAACGAAGAGACATCGCTGAAAATGCACAAGGTGCGCAGCCAGCCTCAGCCGGGTATTACGGCATGGCGGGCGAATATCGATTTGCGCAGCGGACAGCCGCGTCGCCGCTACGGCTTCAAGCTGCTGTGGAACAACCGCCAGCTGTGGTTTACCCCGCAGGGCTTCAGCCGTTTCCCTCCGGCCCGGCTGGAGCAGTTTGCCGTGGATCACCCGGATAACGGCCCGCAGTGGGTTAACGATCAGGTCTTTTACCAGATTTTCCCGGACCGCTTTGCGCGCAGTGAAAAGCGCACCGCCGACCAGGACAAGGTTTATTACCATCATGCGGTCGGTCACGACATCATTCTGAAAAAATGGGACGAGCCGCTGACCGCCCAGGCGGGGGGATCGACCTTTTACGGCGGCGATCTCGACGGTATCAGCGAAAAACTGCCGTACCTGAAAAAGCTCGGCGTGACGGCGCTGTACCTGAACCCGGTGTTTAAAGCGCCAAGCGTTCACAAATACGATACGCAGGACTACCGCCACGTTGACGAGCAGTTTGGCGGTGACGAGGCGCTGCTGCGGCTGCGCCACAACACGCAAAAAGAAGGTATGCGCCTGATCCTTGATGGCGTGTTCAATCACAGCGGTGATTCTCATGCGTGGTTCGACCGCCACAATCAGTCGATGGGCGGCGCATGCCATAATCCGGATTCCCCCCAGCGTGACTGGTACAGTTTTGACGAGAATGGCCGCGCCCTGGACTGGCTGGGCTACCCGAGCCTGCCGAAGCTCGATTTCCAGTCGTCAACGCTTGTGAATGAAATCTACGGCGGCGAAGACAGCATCGTGCGCCACTGGCTGAAAGCGCCGTGGAATATGGACGGCTGGCGGCTGGACGTGGTGCATATGCTGGGTGAAGCAGGCGGGGCGCGGAATAACCTTCAGCATGTCGCCGCCATTACCCGATCGGCAAAAGCGGCCCGGTCGGAAGCATTCGTCTTCGGGGAGCACTTTGGCGACGCGCGTCAGTGGTTGCAGGCAGATGCAGAAGACGCGTCGATGAATTATCGCGGCTTCACCTTCCCGCTGTGGGGCTTCCTCGCTAACACCGATATCTCTTATGATCCGCAGCATATTGACGCTGAAACCTGCATGGCGTGGATGGAGAACTATCGCGCTGGCCTGTCTCATCAGCAGCAGCTTCGGATGTTTAACCAGCTCGACAGCCACGATACCGCGCGCTTTAAATCGCTGCTGGGTAAAGATGTGGCGCGTCTGCCGCTGGCGGTGACCTGGCTTTTCACCTGGCCGGGCGTGCCGTGCATCTATTACGGAGATGAAATGGGGCTGGACGGTAACAACGATCCGTTCTGCCGCAAAACCTTCCCATGGGAGCCTGAAAAGCAGGATCAGGATCTGTTCAGCCTGTACCAGCGTATGGCGACACTACGCAAGCAGAGCCAGGCCCTGCGCTACGGGGGCTGTCAGGTGATGTACGCCCACGATAACGTGGTGGTGTTTGTCCGCGTCTACAACCAGCAGCGCGTGCTGGTGGCGATCAACCGGGGTGAGGCGTGTGAAGTGGTGCTGGAAGATTCACCGCTGCTGGCCGGTAAAACGTGGAAGAGCAAAGAGGGGAAAGCGACGTTACAGGAGAACGTGCTCACGCTGCCGGCGATCTCCGCTACGGTCTGGTTCGGCAGCTAAGCGCAGGCAGCATGGTTTTCACCTTTTAGATGGCGCAAATGCAACTATTTGTGTCAATCTTAACGGATCTTTTACGGTGAAGGTGGAAACATGGACGAGCTTTACATCCTTGGCTGTTTGTTCCTGGTTTTTGCGCTGGTCGTGGCCCCCGTGCTTGCGGTGATAGGCTTTAATCGAAGCACGGCGGCGCGGCAGGAGATCGCCCGGCTTCGCCAGCGCATTGAGGCGCTTGAGCAGCACGGTGTAGCTGAGAAAGCGCCGGAGCCGGTGCAGACCGCCGCGCCAGTGGAGACACCAGCGCCGGTGCCAGAGGCCGTTAACGCACCTGTCGATCCCTGGCGTCCCGAACCGCCCGTCACTGAAGCAGAACCTGCGCCTGTCCCGGCGGCAAAACGGCCTTCCGCCTTTGGCGGCATCCTGTCCTCGCTGACGCGCTGGTTTATGCAGGGCAATCCGCTGGCAAAACTGGGGATTGTACTGCTCTTCCTCGGCCTCTCTTTCCTGCTGCGCTATACCGTTGAACATTCACTGTTTCCGCTTGAGCTGCGTCTTGCCGCCACGGCGCTGTTTGCCATGGTTCTGCTGGCCGTTGGATGGCGGCTGCG
Organism: Enterobacter sp. CM29; assembly: GCF_013179605.1. Taxonomy (NCBI): domain Bacteria; kingdom Pseudomonadati; phylum Pseudomonadota; class Gammaproteobacteria; order Enterobacterales; family Enterobacteriaceae; genus Enterobacter; species Enterobacter sp. CM29. Next base: position 9,627 of record NZ_JABMCU010000013.1, read on the forward strand.
GCACAGGCAGCGGATCTACGCGCTGATCCTCCAGGGCGGGGCGACCGGCGTGCTTTACCTGACCGTCTTTGGCGCATTCCGGCTGTGGCAGATGCTGCCGATGACGCTGGCGTTTGCGCTGCTGGTGGTGATTTGCGCGGCGAGCGTCGGGCTGGCCGTGCTGCAAAAGGCGCTGAGCCTTGCCATGCTGGCGAGCCTCGGCGGATATCTTGCGCCGCTGCTCCTGTCTACCGGGGGCGGTAGCTTTGTGGCGCTGTTCTCCTTCTATCTTCTGCTCTCCATCGGCATTCTCGTCATCAGCATCTGGCAGCACTGGCGCGAGCTCAACCTTCTCGGGCTGCTCTTCACGTTTGGCGTTGGCGGAGTGTGGGGGCTGAGCGACTACCAGCCTGAAAACTATGTTATCTGTCAGCTGTTCCTGATTGCCAATACGCTTATTTTTGGCGTGTTTAGCGTAGCGCTGTCGCTGCGGGCGCAGGAAAAAGGCAAACAGATAATTGACGGCGTACTGCTGTTTGCCCCGCCGCTGATTGGTTTTGGGATGCAGTACGGCATGACGTCGCACTGGACGTACGGCCCGGCACTCAGCGCGCTGGGTTATGGTGCGTTTTATCTCTCACTGGCGTTCCTCGCGCTGCGACGTTACCCCTCCATTGGGCGACCACTGATTATGGCGGCGCTGGCGATTGGCGGCGGGTTTGCCACGCTTGCCATTCCGCTGGCGCTTTCGGCGCGCTGGACGGCGATGGCCTGGGCGCTGGAGGGGCTGGGTATCCTCTGGCTGGGCGTGCAACAGCAGCAGCGGCGTATGAGCTATAGCGGGACGGCGCTGCTGGTGCTGGCGCTCGGCAGCGCGATATGGGCGCAGATGAACGGCGTCACCTCGCTGAGCCTGCTGCTTATTTTCGCAGTGCTCAGTCTTTGCTGGCTGGCTGCGGCCTGGCTGTGGCAGAAAATCGTGCTGTCGGGCAGTTGGGCGCTGCTGGTCGGTGGGCTGCTGTTCTGGTTAGTGGCGCAACTGGGTGCGTCGCAACTGATCCTCAAGACAGAATTATCGGTTCTTGCGGGCGTGCTGGCGCTGACGGCGGTGTCGGCCTGGGGATGGCGGCAGGCTGCCGCTCGTCTGGCATGGCGGGAGCTGGATGCCAGCAAATGGCTGCTGTGGCCGGTGATGCTGCTGATGGTGCTTTATCAGGTCTGGCAACAGCAGATCCTGGCAGCCGGCTGGGCAAATCTGGCCTGGTCTATTGCGCTGCCTGCCGCCCTGATGATGCTGCGGCGCGACGAAGATAAACTTCTTCCGCGCATCGCAATGGGGCTGCATCTGTCGCTGTTGTGGATGATTTTACTTGCCATGGCCGCCGAGCTTTACTGGTTTGCCCGCTCCCTGCCATGGGGCATGGCGGCCTGGGGAAGCGGCATTGCGATGGCTGTCGGCGGTGGGGTGATTATGGCGCTCTCCGCGGCCGTACGGCGTCGCGGGTGGCCGTTCCGGGTATGGCCTGCGCTCTACGCCTGCCTTGCCGTGATCCCTGTGGTTGTGGCGCTGGTGGTATTGCTGGTCGTGACTAATTTCCAGGACGGGGTAGTCTATCGACAGACCTGGCTGCCGCTGGTGAACCCGCTTGAGGAAGGGGCGGCGTTCGCGCTGCTGGGGCTGGTGGTGTTTTATCGGGCAGTGGATCGCCACTATCCGGCATCGCTTGCTCAGTCCCGACCGTGGCCCGCCGTTGTGCTGATGGCGCTTGGCTTCTGGTGGCTCAACGGCGCGCTGCTGCGCGCGCTGGCGTGGTACGGCGAGGTGGCCTGGAATATGGAGTCGCTGTGGCATTCGCGGCTTATCCAGACCACCTTTGCCCTGTTCTGGATGTTCTGCGCGCTGGTGGTCATGATCCGCGCCACCCGTCAGGCCTCCCGTCAGCAGTGGCTTGCCGGTGCGGTGCTGCTGGGGGTGGTCATGCTCAAACTGATGCTGGTGGACAGCGCGGGCGGTGGCGGCCTGGCGCGTGCTGTCGCGTTTATTGGCGTGGCGATCCTGGTCCTGATTGTGGGCTATTTCTCGCCGCTACCGCCTAAAGCAGGAGAAGAAAAATGAAATGGATGAATGCGGTTGTTTGTGCGGCACTGCTGGCCGTGGCCGGTCCGGCATTCAGCGAGGGCGCGCCGGTGGAATCCCCGCGGGATTATGCCTATGGCCTGTCCCTTGATACCTCTGCCTCTTCGCCGTGGTATCGGGTCATGCTGCCGCTGGCGGTTTATCAGCAGAGCACATCGCCCGATCTGCGCGACGTGCGCGTGTTTAATCAGTCGGGCGAGCCGGTACCGTTCAGCCTGGTTACCACGACGCGTCCGCAGCCAGCACCGACCACCACGGCGCTGCGCCTCTTTGCGCTTAACGCCTCGCCGGGCGGGGAAGAGGGCAGTGGCGATAAAATTATGTTACGTGCCAGAAACGGCGTGGAGATTGTGCTGGAAGGGCAACACGCGGCGGCTGCCGGACAGCATTATCTGCTGACCCTGCCGGAAAACGCGACGGAGGTTCCGCTCTCTCAGCTCCAGCTTTTCTGGGACACGCCGCAGGGCTCGTGGCAGGGGACGGCATCGGTCTATTACAGCGAGGATCTAAAAAACTGGTATACCCTGCGCGAAGAGATGCCCCTGCTGGACGTGATGAGTGGACAGGATCGCCTGAAGCTCGACCGCATCGATACCGATCTGGTGTTATCTCCTGAGGCGAATCGCTATCTGCTGCTGGTGCTGAACACGGGGCGTTCAGCCCTGACGTTAACCGGCGTCAACGCGATTAACGCTCCTGCGCAGCCGGAATCAGAGCACATTAGCCTGGCGGGAGAGGGGGAGCGGCTATCCGATAGCGAAGCCGTGTGGCGCTGGACGCATCCGCAGCCTCTGAGTGCGATCGCCTTCATGCTGAATGGCGACGGCGTTCTCCCGGCAGAAATAGCCTGGCGGGGGGCGGACAAGGATCGGTGGCATACGCTGAAAAAAGAGGTGATCTACCAGCTCGGCGGCAAAACGTCTGAACCTGTTCCGCTCCCGGGCGGGCTGGTCGAGGCGGTAAAAATCAAGACCTTCAATGCGCGTTTGCCAGAGAACCTGCCGGGCGTGATCGGGCAACGCGTGCGCTATGATCTGGTGTTCAACGCGCAGGGGAAGGGGCCGTATCTGCTTGCGTGGGGGAACGGGGCTGCGAAACCGGCAAGCGTGGAGACGGATATGCTGATCCCGACCGAACTGCGTAAAACCTACGCTCTGGCAGCCCTGCCGATGGCGGATACGCTGGAACCTGTCCCGCTGGGCGGCGAGGCGCGTTTAACCGCGACGTCTGCGGCTGAGCAGGAAAGCAGAATGAAAACGCTGATGGTCTGGGGCGTACTGATCGTCGGGGTGATGGTGCTTGCGTGTATGGCATGGCGCATCTGGCGCGAGGTAAAAAAAGACGGCGCAGCATAAGCCATAAAAAAACCCGCGTAGTCGCGGGTTTTTTTCGTAAACCGTGCCGATTACAGGCTGGATACGTTCTCAGACAGGTATTTAGCTACGCCGTCTGGGGAAGCCGCCATACCTTCTTTACCTTTTTCCCACTGAGCCGGGCACACTTCACCGTGCTCTTCGTGGAACTGGAGCGCGTCAACCATGCGCAGCATTTCGTCGATGTTACGACCCAGCGGCAGATCGTTCACAACCTGGTGACGAACGATGCCGTTCGCGTCGATCAGGAAAGAACCACGCAGCGCAACGCCAGCGTCCGGATGTTCGATACCGTAAGCCTGCTGGATTTCGCGTTTGATGTCCGCAACCATCGCGTATTTCACCGCACCGATGCCGCCGTTTTCGACAGGGGTGTTACGCCATGCGTTGTGTACAAATTCAGAGTCGAAGGAGACGCCAACCACTTCCACGCCACGCTTCTGGAATTCTTCGTAACGTTTGTCGAACGCGATCAGCTCAGACGGGCAAACGAAAGTGAAGTCCATTGGCCAGAAGAACAGAACGGTCGCTTTACCGTTGGTGTGCTGTTTGAAGTTGAAGTTTTCAACGATTTCACCGTTGCCCAGAACGGCGGCAGCTGTAAAATCCGGAGCCGGACGAGTTACCAGAACCATATGATTCTCCTGTAGATACTAAGGTTATTTGGAACGCAACGCGGGCCAGTATAGAGGCAGCGCGGGAATAAGACAAAGAGGTGGTAACAATCGTTCCACCAGCTTTTACCTATCAATCGAACCGGCATCACAGTTCTTTATTTTTCGCCTGCGCCATCATGCGCGGGTAGAACTGCCAGAAGCGCGTTTCCAGCGCGTCATAATGTTCGTCCAGGTCGTGCCAGGAGTCGCGCAGCGCGTCCAGACGCGGTCGACGGCTGGCCATGCCGTTGAGCACGTTCTGAATGAAATCCATCTCGCGGTAACGCTCCAGCCAGCGTTCAGACCACAGATAGTTATTCAGATTCACAAAGCGCGGTGGGGAGTCCGGCAAAATGATCGACACCTGCGCGTGGGCGTAGCGCACAAACTCAGGCAGCGACATATCAGGCGACAGCAGGGACCAGTGGCGCGACAGGAAATGATCCCACATGACGTCGAGCGTGATCGGCGCCACGCGTCGCGTTTCGGGGCGGAACCAGGCTTTGGCTTCCGTCACTTCCGGCAGGTTATCGGTCAGCACGTCGATGCGGCGGTGCATAAAAATCCCGTCGATAACCTCGGGGGAATAATCTTCCGCGGGGTTGCCGCGTACGAAATCGGCCAGCAAATTGCCGGAGAGGGAGCTGTCCGCGAGGTGAGCGAGATGCAGGTGAGCGAGAAAATTCATGCGTTTTATTTGTCCGGTGGCGGCTAGTTGTTGCAGCAAATGGGTGGGAGCACTAGACTATGCCGCCTGTTTTTAAGTCACGAGTATACGTCATGCGCGTCGCCGATTTCTCCTTTGAACTACCTGAATCCCTGATTGCTCACTACCCCATGCCTGAGCGTAGCAGCTGTCGCTTGCTGTCACTGGACGGGCCAACGGGCGCGCTGACGCACGGTACTTTCACCGATCTGCTCGACAAGCTCAACCCTGGCGATCTGCTGGTCTTTAACAATACCCGCGTGATCCCAGCGCGTCTGTTTGGCCGTAAAGCCAGCGGCGGCAAGATTGAGGTGCTGGTCGAACGTATGCTCGATGATAAACGTATTCTGGCACATATTCGCGCATCCAAAGCGCCGAAGCCGGGCGCTGAACTGCTGCTGGGTGATGACGAGAGCATCAAAGCGACCATGACCGCGCGTCACGACGCGCTGTTCGAGGTGGAGTTCAACGACGAGCGCATGGTGCTGGATATCCTCAACGCCATCGGCCACATGCCGCTGCCGCCGTACATTGAACGCCCGGATGAAGAAGCCGACCGCGAGCTGTATCAGACCGTCTACAGCCAGAAGCCTGGCGCAGTGGCGGCGCCAACGGCGGGCCTGCACTTTGATGAACCGCTGCTGGAAAAGTTGCGCGCCAAGGGTATTGAGATGGCCTTCGTGACGCTGCACGTCGGCGCGGGGACGTTCCAGCCGGTGCGCGTGGACAGCATCGAAGACCACATCATGCACTCTGAGTATGCCGAAGTGCCGCAGGAGGTGGTTGATGCGGTGCTGGCGGCGAAAGCGCGCGGTAGCCGCGTCGTGGCCGTCGGTACAACGTCGGTACGTTCCCTTGAGAGCGCTGCGCAGGCCGCGAAAAAAGAGCTGATTGAGCCCTTCTTTGGCGATACGCAGATCTTTATCTACCCGGGCTATCAGTACAAAGTCATTGATGCGCTGGTGACCAACTTCCATCTGCCTGAATCGACGCTGATTATGCTGGTCTCCGCGTTTGCGGGGTATCAGCATACGATGAACGCCTACAAGTCTGCGGTAGAACAAAAATATCGCTTTTTTAGCTACGGTGACGCGATGTTTATCACGTACAATCCGCAGGCTTTGAATGAGCGTGTCGGGGAATAAGTCTGCGGCACCGTGTTACAACGTTGGACTGTTTTTCTGACGTCGGAGAAAAAATGAAATTTGAACTCGATACCACCGATGGCCGCGCGCGTCGCGGTCGCCTGGTGTTTGATCGCGGCGTGGTAGAAACCCCCGCGTTTATGCCTGTGGGCACGTACGGCACCGTAAAAGGAATGACGCCGGAAGAAGTTGAAGCCACTGGCGCACAGATTATTCTCGGCAACACCTTCCACCTGTGGCTGCGTCCAGGCCAGGAGATCATGAAGCTCCACGGCGATCTGCACGACTTCATGCAGTGGAAAGGCCCCATCCTCACCGACTCCGGCGGTTTCCAGGTCTTCAGCCTGGGCGATATCCGTAAGATCACCGAGCAGGGCGTACACTTCCGTAACCCGATCAACGGCGATCCAATCTTCCTCGATCCGGAAAAGTCTATGGAGATTCAGTACGATCTCGGTTCCGATATCGTGATGATCTTCGACGAATGTACGCCATACCCGGCGGACTGGGACTATGCCAAACGTTCCATGGAGATGTCCCTGCGTTGGGCGAAGCGTAGCCGCGACCGTTTTGACTCCCTGCAAAACAAAAATGCGCTGTTCGGCATTATCCAGGGCAGCGTTTACGAAGATTTACGCGATATCTCGGTTAAAGGTCTGGTAGAGATAGGCTTTGATGGCTACGCTGTCGGCGGTTTGGCTGTGGGTGAGCCGAAGGAAGATATGCACCGTATTCTGGAGCATGTCTGCCCGCAAATCCCGGCGGATAAACCACGATACCTGATGGGTGTGGGTAAACCAGAAGATCTGGTGGAAGGCGTACGTCGCGGCATTGATATGTTCGACTGCGTTATGCCAACCCGAAACGCACGTAACGGTCATCTGTTCGTTACCGATGGCGTGGTGAAAATCCGTAACGCGAAGCATAAGAGTGACACCAGCCCGCTCGATTCCGAGTGCGATTGCTATACCTGTCGCAATTATTCTCGCGCGTATCTGCATCATCTCGATCGTTGCAACGAGATTTTGGGGGCGCGTCTCAATACCATTCATAATCTTCGTTATTATCAGCGCTTAATGGCTGGTTTACGTAAGGCTATCGAAGAGGGTAAATTAGAGAGCTTCGTGACCGATTTCTACCAACGTCAGGGGCGGGATGTTCCACCGTTGAACGTTGATTAATTTTAATAATGAGGGAATTTGAATGAGCTTTTTTATTTCTGATGCGGTAGCAGCAACGGGTGCACCAGCGCAGGGCAGCCCGATGTCTCTGATTCTGATGCTGGTTGTGTTCGGTCTGATCTTCTACTTCATGATCCTGCGTCCACAGCAGAAGCGTACTAAAGAGCACAAAAACCTGATGAACTCCATCGCGAAGGGCGATGAAGTCCTGACCAATGGTGGCCTGGTGGGTCGCGTAACCAAAGTAGCGGAAAACGGCTACATTGCTATCGCCCTGAACGACACCACTGAAGTGGTTATCAAACGTGACTTCGTAGCTGCCGTTCTGCCGAAAGGCACCATGAAGGCGCTGTAATCCCAACTTTTCCCAAAGGGAACTGCCGTGTTAAACCGTTATCCTTTGTGGAAGTACATCATGCTGGTCGTCGTGATTATCGTCGGCCTGCTGTACGCGCTTCCCAACCTGTATGGTGAGGATCCGGCCGTTCAAATCACTGGCGCGCGCGGTGTCGCCGCCAGTGAGCAAACGCTGATCCAGGTCCAGAAAACGTTACAAGAAGAAAAAATTACCGCTAAGTCTGTGGCACTGGAAGAGGGCGCAATTCTTGCTCGCTTCGACACCACCGACACGCAGCTCCGCGCACGTGAAGCGCTGATGGGCGTGCTGGGTGATAAATATGTCGTGGCGCTTAACCTTGCTCCTGCAACCCCACGCTGGCTGGCTGCGCTGAACGCAGAGCCAATGAAACTGGGTCTTGACCTGCGTGGCGGCGTTCACTTCCTGATGGAAGTGGATATGGATACCGCGCTCGGCAAGCTACAGGAACAGAATATCGACAGCCTGCGCAGCGATCTGCGCGATAAAGGCATTCCGTACACCACCGTACGTAAAGAAGATAACTACGGCATGAGCATCACGTTCCGCGACAGCGCGGCACGCGATCAGGCTGTGACCTATCTGTCTCAACGTCACCGCGATCTGGTGATCACCTCTCAGGGCAGCAACCAGCTGCGTGCGGTAATGACCGACGCGCGTCTGAGTGAAGCACGTGAGTACGCCGTTCAGCAGAACATTAACATTCTGCGTAACCGTGTAAACCAGCTGGGCGTGGCTGAGCCACTGGTACAGCGTCAGGGTGCTGACCGTATCGTGGTCGAACTGCCAGGTATCCAGGATACCGCCCGTGCGAAAGAGATTCTGGGCGCGACGGCGACTCTGGAGTTCCGTCTGGTTAACGCCAACGTTGACCAGGCTGCTGCGGCTTCAGGCCGTGTGCCGGGCGATTCCGAAGTGAAACAGACCCGCGAAGGCCAGCCGGTTGTGCTGTACAAACGCGTGATCCTGACCGGTGACCATATCACCGACTCCACTTCAAGCCAGGATGAGTACAACCAGCCGCAGGTTAACATCTCGCTGGACAGCGCAGGTGGCAACATCATGTCTAACTTCACCAAGGACAACATCGGCAAGCCGATGGCGACCCTGTTCGTGGAGTACAAAGACAGCGGTAAGAAAGATGCCAATGGCCGTGCTGTGCTGGTGAAAGAGGAAGAGGTGATTAACATCGCCAACATCCAGTCTCGTCTGGGTAACAGCTTCCGTATTACCGGTATCAGCAACCCGAACGAAGCGCGTCAGCTCTCTCTGCTGCTGCGTGCCGGTGCGCTGATTGCGCCAATTCAGATTGTTGAAGAGCGTACCATCGGTCCAACCCTGGGTATGCAGAACATCAAGCAGGGTCTGGAAGCGTGTCTGGCCGGTCTGGCGGTGTCCATCATCTTCATGATCTTCTTCTATAAGAAGTTCGGCCTGATTGCGACCTCCGCGCTGATTGCCAACCTGGTGCTGATCATCGGTATCATGTCCCTGCTGCCGGGGGCGACGCTAACCATGCCGGGTATCGCGGGTATCGTTCTAACCCTTGCGGTGGCGGTCGACGCCAACGTACTGATAAACGAACGTATTAAAGAAGAGCTGAGCAACGGTCGTTCTGTACAGCAGGCGATTGAAGAAGGCTACAAAGGGGCGTTCAGCTCCATCTTCGATGCGAACGTAACAACACTGATTAAGGTTCTTATCCTGTATGCAGTGGGTACTGGCGCGATCAAAGGCTTTGCGATTACTACCGGTATCGGTGTCGCAACGTCGATGTTTACCGCTATTGTCGGCACCCGTGCCATCGTGAACCTGCTGTACGGCGGCAAGCGCGTCAAAAAGCTGTCTATCTGAGGAGTGCGTTGTGGCACAGGAATATACTGTTGAACAATTGAACCACGGCCGTAAAGTCTGGGACTTTATGCGCTGGGACTACTGGGCCTTCGGCATTTCAGGTTTTCTGCTGATCTTGTCCATCGTCATTATGGGCGTGAAAGGCTTTAACTGGGGTCTGGATTTCACCGGTGGTACGGTGATCGAAATTACCCTGGAAAAACCGGTCGATATGGACCAGATGCGTGAGTCTCTGCAAAAAGCGGGCTTTGAAGAGCCGCTGCTACAGAACTTCGGCAGCAGCCGCGACATCATGGTGCGTATGCCGCCGGTACACGATGCCAACGGCAGCCAGGAGCTGGGCAGCAAGGTCGTTCAGGTTATTAACGAAACGACCAGCCAGGATGCAACGGTTAAGCGTATTGAGTTTGTCGGCCCGAGCGTTGGTGCTGACCTGGCGCAGACCGGTGCGATGGCGCTGCTGGTGGCGCTGATCTCGATTCTGATTTACGTCGGTTTCCGCTTTGAGTGGCGACTGGCGGCAGGCGTGGTTATCGCTCTGGCGCACGACGTGGTGATCACCATGGGCATACTGTCTCTCTTCCACATTGAGATTGACCTGACGATTGTGGCATCCCTGATGTCCGTTATCGGTTACTCACTGAACGACAGTATCGTGGTATCTGACCGTATTCGTGAAAACTTCCGTAAGATCCGTCGCGGCACGCCGTACGAAATCTTTAACGTGTCGTTGACCCAGACGCTGCACCGTACGTTGATCACCTCCGGCACCACCCTGATGGTGATCCTGATGCTGTTCCTGTTCGGTGGCCCGGTGCTGGAAGGCTTCTCGCTGACCATGCTGATCGGTGTGTCTATCGGTACGGCCTCGTCTATCTACGTCGCGTCCGCGCTGGCGCTGAAGCTGGGCATGAAGCGCGAGCATCTGATCCAGCAGAAAGTCGAGAAAGAAGGGGCGGATCAGCCGTCCATTCTGCCGTAAGAGTCTTATGCGGTATCGAAATCCCGGCCTGCTGGCCGGGATTTTTTTTGTCTACTCCTGACAGTATGCATACCGCTGCTTCCGGCTCGACAGGTGCCTCAATATTGTGCAGACGGAGAGACGCTTTAGCGAAAGTGCGGACAGAGCTCTGGCAGATTTTTTGCGGAAGGTGAAGCAGTAAAAAGCCGGGTGGCGTCTACGCCTTACCCGGCCTACATTCGGATCGTAGGCCCGGCAAGCGCAGCGCCACCGGGCGAAGTCCGCACAGGTTAGAAGTTGTAACCCACGACCAGGTAACCACCCCAACCGGTAGAGCGAACGCTGAAGTCGCCGTTGCCGAAGTTCAGGCTGGCGTCGTCGTTCCACTGGCCACCGTTGTGCCAGTAACGCGCAACAACAGAGTAGTGCCAGTGATCGTAGTTCAGCGCCAGAATGTGGCTGGAGGCGATGGAGTTACTGGTACGAGCATGCTTCCCGTTGTTGTCATAGAAGTTATCGTCGCCCAGGTCTGAACCCCAGTCAAAGTTAGTGAAGCCGATATAGCTCAGGTTACCGCCCCACAGCTGAGTGATTGGCACAAAGTATTTCACTTTGAAACGGTAGCCATCCCACTCGTTCTCATTTGATGCGCCATAGTTCTGCCACTGGTATTTCGCATACACGTTCAGTGACAGGCTCATTGGCAGGCCGGTTTCGATGTCAGTACCCAGACCCATATACCAGGTGCTCTGTTCCTGAGAATCGTTGCGACCCATGTCATAGATGTAGTTGTTCGCGAAGTACCACTCTTTGAACGGACCAAACGCCAGGCTGGTGCCGGTCAGTTTGTCGATAGAGAAACGCGGTTCGATTTCCATGAACAGCGGGGAGCCATTGTTCCAGATACCTTTCGCATCGGAGTTACCGCCGAAGAATACCGGCAGATCGACGTAGCCGTAGAAATCAAACCAGTCTTTCTTGGCAAACGCTTCGTATTCCAGGTAGGTATCGTTGCGGATCTGCGGCCCGAAACGGGTGTGGTAGCTGCCTACCACGTTAACGCTCTGGTGCCACCAGTCGGAGAGGTATTGTGGTTTGTCGTTTTCCGCTGCGTTAACAGTGAAAGAGGAGGACAGTGCCAGCACGGCGCCAGCTGCGAGTAATGTTTTTTTCATAATCATGCCACTGATTGAAATTCCCTTCCGGGAGTGAAAAATGCGCGAATTGCGTTTCTAAATATTTCGTGTTTCTGCGGAGCCTATTATAGGAATCCTTGCTCACAAAAATATGTGTTGTTTCACATATCTCTCACATACGTAATCGATTGCGTTCACGTTTGCGTACTTTAAACGGCCGGGATTGTAGCGGCAATCATTTATGTTGCCAATCCATACGAAATGTAAATGTTAGCGGAGTGACATTTCACTCCGCTAGAAGGGCGGGTTATTGCGCGGCAGGTTGAATGTCGTGAATGCGGATAAAACCCAACTGTTCTGGCGTCAGTCCGCTCAGCTGGAGCGGGATATCAACATCGCTCGGTGCCAGCGTGCTGGCGGGGGCGGTGAAGAGCTGATTCTTCACGTTCACCTCCTGATAGCTCTCCGTGGTGCCCTGAATCTGGCCCCACTCTACGGTGCCGCTGAAGGCGGGAAGCGGATCGTTGGATTCACCCTGAATGCGTAATGTTGCGCGCGTACCATCGGCATTCGCTGCAACATTCACCAGAGACATCTTTAGCGTGCCAATCTGGCTGTTCAGACGCGCGGGCGTGTTTGCACCCGGCAATAAATAAACGCCATTGCTGGATTTGGCATTCAGCGCGTTCTGCTGGGTGATCTTCACGGTTTCTTTATTAAGTTTGTCCATCGCCACATTGAGCGTATTCACGCTTTGTTTCATCTCGCGAACTTCACTTTGCTGTGCGCAGGCGCTGAGCGTGAACAGGCTCCCAACCAGCACTATTTTCAGGTAACGTCTTGTCATTGCGTTTAATTCCTTGAAATCACACATTGCTGCAATGGTAGACAGGATAGTGGCGTCAGGCATAGATCCTTTGTCTCAAAAAGCTCTTCCTTTGTTGTCGGGCCAGTTCAGGGTAAAATAGAAATCAGTTAACCAGATAACAGGGACATCGTATGCATTGCCCATTTTGCTCCGCTGTGGATACCAAAGTCATCGACTCACGTCTTGTAGGCGAAGGGTCTTCCGTGCGTCGTCGTCGGCAGTGTCTGGTGTGCAACGAGCGTTTTACCACCTTCGAGGTGGCAGAGCTGGTAATGCCGCGCGTGGTAAAAAGTAACGATGTGCGCGAACCGTTCAATGAAGAAAAACTGCGTAGCGGGATGCTCAAGGCGCTGGAAAAACGGCCCGTCAGCTCCGATGACGTCGAAATGGCGTTAAATCATATTAAATCTTATCTGCGGGGGCTAGGTGAACGCGAAGTGCCGAGCAAAATGATCGGTAACCTGGTGATGGAACAGCTAAAAAAGCTCGATAAAGTCGCCTATATTCGCTTCGCCTCCGTTTACCGCAGCTTCGAAGACATTAAAGAGTTTGGCGAAGAGATCGCCCGCTTACAGGATTAAGCCTATGCAGGACGAGATGTACATGGCGAGAGCCATGAAGCTGGCACAGCGCGGTCGGTTTACCACTCACCCTAACCCTAATGTCGGGTGCGTCATTGTTAAAGATGGCGAGATCGTGGGTGAAGGTTTTCACTACCGCGCAGGCGAGCCGCACGCTGAAGTGCATGCCCTGCGCATGGCGGGGGAGAGGGCGCGTGGCGCGACGGCTTACGTGACGCTGGAGCCATGCAGTCATCACGGGCGCACGCCTCCGTGCTGCGAAGCACTGATTGCGGCGGGAGTCTCGCGCGTTGTCGCCGCCATGCAGGATCCTAACCCGCAGGTGGCGGGCCGCGGGCTGTATCGTCTGCAACAGGAAGGGATCGACGTCAGTCACGGCCTGATGATGCAGGATGCCGAAGCCATCAATAAAGGCTTCCTGAAGCGTATGCGCACCGGCTTCCCGTTTATCCAGCTTAAGCTTGGCGCGTCACTGGATGGCCGCACGGCGATGGCGAACGGCGAGAGCCAGTGGATCACCTCGCCACAGGCAAGGCGCGATGTGCAACGTCTGCGCGCACAAAGCCATGCTATTCTCACCAGCAGTGAAACGGTGCTGGCTGACGATCCGGTCCTGACCGTGCGCTGGGATGAGCTGAATGCCGATACCCAGGCACTCTATCCGCAGGAGAACCTGCGTCAGCCGCTGCGCATTATTATTGATAGCCAGAACCGCGTGACGCCGGAACACCGTATCGTGCAGCAACCGGGGGAAACCTGGATTGCCCGCACCAAAGAAGATACGCGCGAATGGCCGCAAGGCGTGCGCAGCATTATGGTGCCGGAACACAGCGGGCATCTCGATCTGGTGGTGCTGATGATGCTGCTGGGTAAACAGCAGGTCAACAGCATCTGGGTCGAAGCCGGTCCGACGCTCGCCGGCGCGCTGCTCCAGGCAGGGCTGGTGGATGAGCTTCTGGTCTACGTTGCGCCTAAACTGTTAGGTAACGACGCGCGCGGCCTGTTTGTGCTGCCCGGCCTTGAAAAACTGGCCGATGCGCCGCAACTCTCATTCAGCGAGATTCGTCCGGTAGGCCCGGATGTCTGCCTCCATTTAACGACAGCGTAATTGCTCCTGAAATAGGGAAGCAGTGCGCAAAGTATTATGATAAAATCCGCCCCCCTGCGGGGCCAAATGAACCCGTAAAGGAAGAGTATGAACATTATTGAAGCTGCTGTAGCTACCCCGGACGCTCGCGTCGCCATCACCATTGCGCGTTTCAACAACTTCATCAACGACAGCCTGCTGGAAGGTGCGGTTGACGCCCTGAAACGTATCGGCCAGGTTAAAGATGACAACATTACCGTCGTTTGGGTACCAGGTGCTTACGAACTGCCACTGGCAGCGGGCGCGCTGGCGAAAACCGGTAAATACGACGCGGTGATTGCACTGGGTACTGTTATTCGTGGCGGCACTGCGCACTTCGAATACGTTGCGGGCGGTGCAAGCAATGGTCTGGCGCACGTTGCACAGGATGCTGAAATTCCTGTCGCGTTCGGCGTACTGACTACCGAAAGTATTGAACAAGCCATCGAACGTGCTGGCACCAAAGCCGGTAACAAAGGTGCAGAAGCTGCACTGACCGCGCTTGAAATGATCAATGTATTGAAAGCCATCAAGGCCTGATTTTTTTGTAAGGGGAATTCCGTGAAACCTGCTGCTCGTCGCCGCGCCCGTGAATGTGCCGTCCAGGCACTTTACTCCTGGCAGTTGTCCCAGAACGACATCGCTGATGTTGAATACCAGTTCCTGTCAGAACAGGACGTGAAAGACGTTGACGTTCTGTACTTCCGTGAACTGCTGTCGGGAGTGGCGACTAATAGCGCGTATCTCGATGGTCTGATGAAGCCATACCTGTCCCGTCTGCTCGAAGAGCTGGGCCAGGTCGAAAAAGCAGTGTTGCGTATCGCGCTGTTTGAGCTGTCTAAACGTGATGATGTGCCGTACAAAGTGGCCATCAACGAAGCGATCGAACTGGCAAAAACCTTCGGCGCTGAAGACAGCCACAAGTTTGTAAACGGCGTGCTGGATAAAGCCGCACCTGCGATCCGTCCCCACAAAAAGTGATCCGCAAACCGGAGTCTTGCATTGCCTTTTTGGCAGTGCGGCTCCGGTTTTTTCTTTTATTTGCTGAGGCATAACGTATGGCATGCGGCGAATTCTCCCTGATTGCCCGTTATTTCGACCGTGTCAGAACCTCTCGTCTTGATGTTGAAACCGGCATTGGCGATGACTGCGCACTTCTCAATATTCCCGAAAAACAGACGCTGGCAATCAGCACCGACACCTTAGTATGTGGGCGTCACTTCCTGCCCGATATCGATCCTGCCGACCTGGCGTATAAGGCGCTGGCGGTCAACGTTAGCGATCTGGCGGCAATGGGCGCCGACCCGGCCTGGCTGACGCTGGCTCTGACCCTGCCGGAGGTGGATGAAGCCTGGCTTGAAGCCTTCAGCGATGCCCTGTTTGAACAGCTGAATTATTACGATATGCAGCTGATTGGCGGTGATACCACCGCCGGGCCGCTGTCGATGACCCTGGCAATCCACGGCTATGTGCCAGCGGGGCGCGCGCTGAAGCGTTCGGGCGCAAAACCGGGCGACTGGATCTACGTGACCGGTACGCCGGGGGATAGCGCGGCCGGGCTGGCGATCCTTCAGAACCGTTTAGCAGTTGAAGATGCTGACGATGCGGCGTACCTGGTGAAGCGCCACCTGCGGCCCACACCGCGTATTTTGCACGGTCAGGCGCTGCGCGAGCGGGCCAGTTCGGCTATCGATCTCTCTGACGGGCTGATCTCCGATCTCGGCCATATCCTGAAGGCCAGTGGCGTGGGCGCACGGATCGATCTGGATCTGTTCCCACTGTCAGAGCCGTTGCGTCGCCATGCCGATCCTGAACAGGCGCTGCGCTGGGCACTATCCGGTGGGGAAGATTATGAGCTGTGCTTTACCGTTCCCGAGCTGAATCGCGGGACGCTGGATGTGGCGTTAGCGCATCTGGGGGCGAAATTTACCTGCATCGGGCAGGTGATGCCGGAAAGTGAAGGGCTGCTGTTTGTCCGCGACGGCGCCCCGGTTACGCTTGACTGGAAAGGGTACGATCACTTCGCGTAATTTTGTACGCTCTGTATTGCCGGGTGGCGCTGTGCTTACCCGGCCTACGGATTTTGTTCCCTGAATTGTTTATTTAAACCCTACTACCGGATGTTGCTGATACGGCGTCTCCAGCTCGGCAATCTGCTCCGGCGTCAACGATAAGTCCACCGCACTCAACAACTCGTCCAGCTGTTCTTCCCGCGATGTGCCCACAATCGGCGCGGCGACACCGCGCTTGCTCAGCAGCCACGCCAGCGCTACCTGTGCGCGCGTTGCACCGATATCGTCGGCGATCCCGGCTAATCGTTCGGCAATTAACGCATCGCTGGCTTCTGTATCGTCATACAGATTTTTACCTACTTCATCCGATACCAGCCGGGCGGTAGTTTCACCCCACGGACGGGTTAACCTTCCGCGCGCCAGCGGGCTCCACGGGATCACCGCCACGCCTTCCTGGTAGCAGAGCGGCAGCATCTCGCGTTCTTCTTCCCGGTAAATCAGGTTGTAGTGATCCTGCATAGTGACAAAGCGCGCCCAGCCGTTCTGCGCCTGGAGATCGAGCGCCTGAGCAAACTGTGAGGCATGCATGGACGATGCGCCGATGTAGCGCGCTTTACCGGCTTTCACGACGTCGTTCAACGCTTCAAGCGTCTCTTCGATCGGCGTGTTGTAATCCCAGCGGTGAATTTGCAGCAGGTCGACGTAATCCATGTTCAGGCGTCTGAGGCTGTCATCAATGGAGCGCAGGATCTGCGCGCGAGAAAGGCCTTCCGCCAGATCGCCTGACGGGTAATACACCTTGGTGGCGACCACAATCTCATCCCGACGGGCAAAATCTCGCAGGGCGCGGCCCACAATCTCTTCGCTGCTGCCGTCGGAGTAGCTGTTGGCGGTATCGAAGAAGTTGATGCCGCCGTCAATGGCGCGCTTAATGATAGGGCGGCTGCTCTCTTCCGGCAGCGTCCAGGCGTGATTTCCCCGGTCAGGCTCGCCAAACGTCATGCAGCCCAGGCAAAGCCGGGACACCTTGAGGTCTGTTTTTCCTAATGTCGTGTATTGCATGGTTCCGCTCCTGCTGTTTAAACAATACGTTTAAGCATAGCAGGAGCAGAAAAGGGGAGGGATCAGGCCAGCCAGGTGCGGATTTTAGCTTCGATACCGACGGCGTCCAGGCCAATGTCGGCGCGCGCCTCGTCCTGAGTGCCTTGCGGGATGAAGTGGTCCGGCAGGCCGAGATTAAGCACCGGAACGACTTTACGGTTCGCCATCAGCACTTCGTTCACGCCGCTACCCGCGCCACCCATGATGGCGTTCTCTTCCAGCGTGACCAGCACCTCATGGCTTTCCGCCATGCTCAGAATCAGAGATTCATCGAGCGGCTTCACAAATCGCATATCGACGAGCGTCGCATTCAGGGTTTCAGCGACTTTTGCCGCTTCCGGCATCAGCGTACCAAAGTTCAGGATCGCCACTTTTTCACCGCGACGTTTCACCAGACCTTTACCGATATCCAGTTTTTCCAGCGGCCGTAATTCAACGCCAAGGGCATTGCCGCGTGGATAACGTACCGCACAGGGACCGTCCTGATAGTGGTAACCGGTATACAGCATCTGACGACACTCGTTTTCGTCGCTTGGCGTCATGATCACCATGTCCGGGATGCAGCGCAGGAAGGAGAGGTCAAATGCGCCCTGGTGCGTCTGGCCGTCAGCCCCCACGATGCCCGCACGGTCGATAGCAAACAGCACCGGCAGCTTCTGGATGGCAACGTCATGGATCACCTGATCGTAGGCGCGTTGCAGGAAGGTAGAGTAAATCGCTACCACCGGCTTGTAGCCGCCAATCGCCAGGCCCGCTGCGAAGGTCACCGCGTGCTGCTCGGCAATGGCAACGTCGAAATACTGGTCCGGGTACTTTTTGGAGAACTCGACCATGCCGGAGCCTTCACGCATGGCAGGCGTCACCGCCATCAGCGTGTTGTCTTTCGCCGCCGTTTCGCACAACCAGTCGCCAAAGATTTTTGAGTAGCTCGGCATTCCGCCGCTGCTTTTCGGCAGACAACCGCTGGTATGGTCGAACTTGGGCACCGCGTGGAAGGTGATCGGATCTTTTTCCGCCGGTTCGTAACCACGCCCTTTTTTGGTCATGATATGCAGGAACTGCGGGCCTTTCAGGTCGCGCATGTTTTTAAGCGTCGTCACCAGACCTAACACATCGTGGCCGTCCACCGGGCCAATATAGTTAAAGCCCAGCTCTTCAAACAGCGTACCCGGCACGACCATGCCTTTGATATGTTCTTCGGTACGCTTAAGCAGCTCTTTGATCGGCGGTACGCCCGAGAAGACTTTTTTCCCGCCTTCGCGCAGTGAGGAGTAAAGCTTACCGGACAGCAGCTGCGCCAGATGGTTATTCAGCGCGCCGACGTTCTCGGAGATCGACATTTCGTTATCGTTGAGGATCACCAGCATGTCCGGTTTGATATCGCCCGCGTGGTTCATGGCCTCAAAAGCCATCCCGGCGGTGATCGCCCCGTCGCCAATCACGCAGACGGTACGGCGTTGTTTATTCTCTTTTTCAGCGGCAACGGCAATACCAATGCCCGCAGAAATGGAGGTGGAAGAGTGGCCGACGCTTAACACGTCAAACTCGCTCTCGCCGCGCCACGGGAACGGATGCAGGCCGCCTTTCTGGCGAATGGTGCCAATCTTATCGCGACGTCCGGTCAGAATTTTGTGCGGATAGGCCTGGTGGCCAACATCCCAGATCAGCTGATCGAACGGCGTGTTATAGACGTAATGCAACGCCACGGTCAGCTCAACCGTGCCAAGTCCGGAGGCGAAGTGGCCGCTGGAGCGGCTAACGCTGTCGAGCAGGTAGCGACGCAGCTCGTCACACAGCTTCGGCAGACTCTCTTTCGGCAACAGACGTAACTCCTGAGTGGAGTCAACTAACGCCAGTGTCGGGTATTTGGCAATATCAAAACTCATCAAAGGCTCATCGAGATATATAGTTTATTTATTACGCTGGATTATGTAGTCCGCTAGCGCTTCCAGTGCCGAGGTATCCAGCGATTGCGCGGCCAGCTCATTCAGTGACCGGCGGGCATCGTCTATCAGATCCCGGGCTTTACGTTGGGCATGCTCAAGGCCCAACAGGGCGGGGTAGGTACTTTTGCCAAGCTGCTGATCCGCACCCTGACGTTTTCCCAATGTTGCAGTATCGCCCACCACATCCAGAATGTCATCCTGAACCTGGAATGCCAGACCGATACTTTCTGCGTATCTGTCCAGAATCGGCAGGGCTTTACGCCCGCGTTCACCCGCGCTCAGCGCGCCCAGACGAACGGCTGCCCGAATCAGGGCGCCCGTTTTGTGACGGTGGATGCGCTCCAGCTGTTCCAGAGTTACCTGACGACCTTCAGCCTCTAAATCCAGCGCCTGGCCGCCGCACATCCCGGCGACGCCGCTGGCCATTGCCAGTTCGGACACCATTGCCAGACGATCGCGATCGCTCACTTCAACCATCGGCGCATCGCTCAGAATGGAGAACGCCAGGGTTTGCAGCGCATCACCCGCCAGAATGGCATTCGCTTCGCCGAACTTAATGTGGCAGGTCGGCTGACCGCGACGCAGATCGTCATCGTCCATGGCCGGCAAATCATCGTGGATCAGCGAATAGGCGTGGATACACTCCACGGCGGCTGCCGGGGCGTCCAGTGTGTTATCGCTGATACCGAACATATTGCCCGTGGCATACACCAGGAACGGACGCAGGCGTTTACCCCCCAAGAGTGCGCCATAGTGCATGGCTTCAACCAGAGGAGTGTTCTGAAAAGGCTGCGGCTCAATGAAACGGCGCAGCGCGTCGTTGGCGCGGATGACGCGCGCCTGAAGCGCGTTGGAGAAATCCATTTACTCGGCGTCCGGTGTGAATGGCGTGGTTTTAGCGTCTTCGCTGTCGGAAAGCAGGATCTGCACACGCTGCTCGGCCTGCTGGAGTTTTACCTGCCCCTGGCGCGCGAGCTGCACGCCGCGTTCAAATTCGTTGAGCGCGTCTTCCAGCGGGAGATCGCCGCTCTCAAGACGGGTAACGATCTGCTCCAGTTCACTCAGCGCAGTTTCGAAACTGGCCGGTGCGTCGTTTTTCTTCGGCATAGTGAATTGACTCTTAAATTTTTCGCCCTGACATGGTAACGGACTCGGGGCAATTATCAAATAACGCGAGTGGCGCGATGGTGGTATACTTGCGCGCCTGGATGCAGCCACGGGTGTGGGCTGCTGTATCATTTTCCACTACAAGCCTTTATAAGCTTGCCTAAGAAACATTGCCGCCATGAAGTTTATCATTAAATTGTTCCCTGAAATCACCATCAAAAGCCAATCCGTGCGTTTGCGCTTTATTAAAATTCTCACCGGGAACATTCGTAACGTATTAAAACACTACGACGAAACGCTCGCCGTGGTGCGTCACTGGGACCACGTTGAAGTCCGCGCGAAAGACGAAAACAAACGTCTTGATATTCGCGACGCGCTGACCCGTATCCCGGGTATTCACCATATTCTGGAAGTGGAAGACGTTCCCTTCACCGATATGCACGATATCTTCGAAAAGGCGCTGGTACAGTACCGCGATCAGATCGAAGGGAAAACGTTCTGCGTACGCGTGAAGCGCCGTGGTAAGCATGAGTTTAGCTCCATTGACGTTGAGCGCTATGTCGGCGGCGGTCTGAACCAGCACGTTGAGACGGCGCGCGTGCGCCTGACTAATCCGGACGTTACCGTTAATCTTGAGATCGAAAACGATCGCCTGCTGCTGGTTAAGGGCCGTTATGAAGGTATTGGCGGCTTCCCGATCGGCACGCAAGAAGATGTGCTGTCG
Source organism: Enterobacter sp. CM29 (assembly GCF_013179605.1). Classification (NCBI taxonomy): domain Bacteria; kingdom Pseudomonadati; phylum Pseudomonadota; class Gammaproteobacteria; order Enterobacterales; family Enterobacteriaceae; genus Enterobacter; species Enterobacter sp. CM29. Next base: position 30,596 of record NZ_JABMCU010000013.1, read on the forward strand.
CTGATCTCCGGCGGGTTCGACTCCGGCGTTTCCAGCTATATGCTGATGCGTCGCGGCTGCCGCGTGCACTACTGCTTCTTTAATCTGGGCGGCGCGGCGCACGAAATCGGCGTACGTCAGGTGGCGCATTACCTGTGGAACCGCTTCGGCAGCTCTCACCGCGTGCGTTTCGTGGCGATCAACTTTGAGCCGGTGGTCGGCGAAATTCTTGAGAAAGTGGATGACGGCCAGATGGGCGTGGTCCTGAAACGTATGATGGTGCGTGCGGCGTCCAAAGTGGCTGAGCGCTACGGCGTGCAGGCGCTGGTCACCGGTGAAGCACTGGGGCAGGTCTCCAGCCAGACGCTGACCAACCTGCGTCTTATCGACAACGTGTCTGATACGCTCATCCTGCGTCCGCTGATCTCTCACGATAAAGAGCACATCATCGATCTGGCGCGTAAAATCGGTACTGAAGATTTTGCCCGCACCATGCCGGAATATTGCGGCGTGATCTCAAAAAGTCCAACCATTAAAGCGGTGAAGGCGAAGATCGAAGCGGAAGAAGAGAACTTCGATTTCAGCATCCTGGAAAAAGTGGTGGCGGAAGCGTCCAACATCGATATCCGTGAGATCGCCCAGCAGACCGAGCAGGACGTGGTTGAGGTGGAGACGGTCAGCGGCTTCGGTGCTAACGATACGATTCTGGATATACGTTCTGTTGATGAGCAGGATGACAAGCCGTTGCAGGTGGAAGGCGTGGAGGTGGTTTCGCTGCCGTTCTACAAGCTGAGCACCCAGTTTGGCGATCTCGACCAGAGCAAAACGTATCTGCTGTGGTGCGAACGTGGGGTCATGAGCCGTTTACAGGCGCTGTACCTGCGCGAGCAGGGCTTCGCGAACGTGAAGGTGTATCGCCCGTAGCCTATTGCCCGGTGGCGCTTTGCTTACCGGGCCTACGGTACCGTACACTTGTAGGCCGGGTAAGGCGTAGCCGCCGCCCGGCTTTTTTTACTCGTAGTAGTTATAAATCCCTGCCGCCATCACCAGCGATGACGCCACTTCGTACGCTTTTTCGCGCCCGACCAGCAGGTCAATAATCTTCAGGCCAAAATCAATGGCGGTACCCGGCCCCTGGCTGGTGAGCAGGTTAACGCGCGGATCCCAGACCACGCGTTTATCCACCCACTGGTCTTCCGGAATCGTATCCTTCAGGCCTGGGAAGCCGGTCATATTGCCGATGGGGAAAATGTCGTGCGGAACCAGTACCGTACCTGCGGCCGCACAGATTGCCGCGACGATACGCCCGGAAAGATGAAACTGACGAACGGTTTCAACCAGCAGCGGGCTGTCGCGGAAACACTCCGCGCCCTTCAGACCGCCCGGCAGCACGATAATGTCGTAATCACCGTCCGCCACCTGTACAAGCGGTGCATCTGCCAGGATCTTGACTCCACGCGAGCAGGTAATCGCCAGACTTCCGTCGCTGGCGACGCTGGCGGTGGTAACCTTAATACCACCACGTACCATCAAATCAATGGTGGTGACCGCTTCTGTCTCTTCGCTACCAGGGGCGAGGCATACCAGTGCCGATGCGCTCATACTCACTCTCCTTTCGTTTTACTAACTCAAACAGACGGCTGTTTTCCGCAACGGTAATGCCGTGTGCCCGGGCGCGTTTTAACAGATAACCGGTAATGTAATCAATTTCGGTATGCCGCATAGCCCGGATATCCTGCAGCATTGAGGAGATATTTTCTGCCGTACTCTCAATGACCTGGTCGACATAATAACGTAAATCAGACTCTGAGGTGTGGTAGCCTTCGCGTTCAATGACGGCGGCAACTTCCCGGCAAATCAGCGCTAACCGATCGGGATGCTGGCGCAGATCACCGTTAGGGCAATCCAGCAGGGCAGTCAGCGGATTGATCGCGCAGTTGACCGCCAGTTTGCGCCACAGTTCTGCGCGAATGTTATTGTGCCAGGCGACGTCAGGCAGCGTGCTTTGCAGGGTATCCGCAAGATAGCTGTAATCGCCGGGCTGTTCACGCGCCGGGCCGATATGGGTGATGCCACTGGCAACATGAATAATGACGTTACCGTCGCGGCGTGCCGCGTGGGTGGTTGTTCCCATTAGCAGCGGTTGCCGGACAGACTTTAGCTCTTCAATGGTACCCATACCGTTGTGAATCAGCAGGACTGGCGTGCTTTCAGGTAATTGGGCGGCCAGGCTTTTCACCGCATCGGAGACCTGCCAGGCCTTCAGCGTGACCAGCAGCAGATCGCTGCTCGCGAGAAATTCCGGATCGTTTGCCGTCAAAGACTCGTTAAAAATTGAACCGTCTGTACCTATCACATTCACACTGCAATAGGGTTGGGGAATTCGCAGCCAGCCCTGAACGTCGTGTCCCTGTTTGCATAGCGCGCTAAGCCAGAGTTGACCAAGGGCGCCGCATCCAAGCACTGTTACTTTCATTGTTCCTCCTCACCTGCAACTGCGCCAGGTGCTAAGACGCTAAGTATAGCGCCATCAGCTAAGCTTCTCGTTATGCCTCGTTGCAGGTATTATGCAACGCAACAAAAATGAAGGGAGAAGAAAAGATGCCATCTTTCGATATTGTTTCTGAAGTTGATCTGCAGGAAGCGCGTAACGGCGTAGATAATGCTATTCGTGAAGTGGAGTCACGTTTCGATTTTCGTGGCGTTGAGGCGACCATTGAACTGAACGACGCGAACAAGACAATCAAAGTCCTGAGTGAATCTGATTTCCAGGTCAACCAACTGCTGGATATCCTGCGCGCCAAGCTGCTCAAGCGCGGCATTGAAGGGACCTCACTTGATGTACCGGAAGATTTTGTTCACAGCGGCAAAACCTGGTTTGTAGAAGCGAAGCTGAAGCAGGGGATTGAAAGCGCGGTACAGAAAAAAATCGTTAAGCTTATCAAAGACAGTAAGCTGAAAGTGCAGGCGCAGATCCAGGGGGAAGAGATCCGCGTGACCGGAAAATCCCGTGATGACCTGCAATCCGTGATGGCGCTGGTGCGTGGCGGCGATCTCGGTCAGCCATTCCAGTTTAAAAACTTCCGCGATTAAGACAATTATGCCCGGCTAAACCGGGCATTTTTTCAGGCCTTCAGCGCCTGCTCTACCTCAAAGCGGTTAGTCACTTTGCTGTCAATTTTGACATACGCACTGCGCTCTTCCGGGACAATCAGCACTTCGCTCACGCCCTCTGTCGCTTCCAGACGCTGTTGTAACGCGTCACCGATTGCCACGTCATCGGGAATTTCTACCCGCAGGCTACTCACATAGCGCGGCTCTTTCATGGTGCTGGCAACAAACAGCCAGAGCATCGCCAGTAGCGCACCGGCGAGGAACACGGTCTGAGAATCAAAAAGGCCGTCCACCCAGCCGCCGAGGGACCCGCCGATCGCCACGCCGAGAAACTGGCTGGTGGAGTAAATGCCCATCGCGGTGCCTTTGTATCCTGCCGGAGACTCTTTGCTGATAAGCGACGGCAGCAGGGCTTCCATCAGATTAAACGCCAGGAAGAACAGCTGTACACCTGCGATCAGCTCCCAGAAATGTGGGCCGGCGCCCCACAGCACAATCTCGGCAATCAACAGTAACGCCACGCAGCCCACGAAGACGCGTTTCATTTTGCGCTTCACTTCGGCGTAAATAATGAAGGGCACAACGGAGACAAACGAGATCAGCATTGTGACCAGATAAATTTTCCAGTGCTCTGCCGCCGGGAAACCTGCTGCGGCAAGTTGACCGGGCAGGGCGACAAAGGTGGACATCAGCAGAATGTGCAGGCACATAATGCCGAAGTTCAGCTTAAGCAGGCGCGGCTCGGCGATGACTTTGCTGAAGCAGCCTTTGACCATCCCGGATTCACGGTTCAGGACATGGTTTTTACTGTCCGGCACAACCCACAGCGTGAGTGCGATCCCGATGGTTGCCAGCACGGCTATCATCCAGAACAGGGCGTGCAGGCCGAGTGAATGGGTAATAATCGGCCCCAGCACCATGGCAATGGCAAACGTAACGCCGAAGCTGACGCCAATAAACGCCATGGCTTTGGTGCGGTTTTGCTCGCGGGTTAAATCTGACAGCAGCGCCATCACGGCGGCGGCAATCGCCCCGGAACCTTGCAGGGCGCGGCCAAGAATAATTCCCCAGATGGAGTGGGAGAGGGCGGCGATGATGCTGCCAAGTACAAACACCAGCAGCCCGCCGACTATCAGCGGTTTGCGACCCACGCGGTCGGAGAGCAGGCCAAAGGGGATCTGGAATATCGCCTGTGCCAGGCCGTAGATACCGATCGCCAGACCAATCAGCGCTTCGCTGGCACCCTGTAACGCCATGCCATATGTGGTCAGAACGGGCAGGACCATAAACATGCCAAGCATCCGCAGCGAGAAAACAGTCCCTAAACCCCAGGTCGCACGCAGTTCACCTGGCGTCATTTTATAATCGTTCATTACCACCTCTACCAAAAAGCAGGCCATAGTTTAGGCGGGGTGATAAGTGCGGTAAATAGGTGTTTGTTTAAGAGATATTACGAGGGTGTGATAAAAGCACCCCCGGATAAAAAATTACGCCTCGACGCGCAACCCGTAGCTTTTAAATTTCTCAAGAACAATGGCAATTTCATCGTCACTGAGTACCGGAACGGGATCCACGATCGCCAGCGTGGCCAGGTAGAGTTTTGCCAGCACCTCTACCTCCTGCGCCAGCCACAGTGCCTTCTCAAGATTTTCTTCGCAGGTGATCAGGCCGTGGTGCTGTAATAGCGTCGCTTTGCGATCGCGTAACGCGACCGCGACATGCTCTGACAGCGCGCGCGTCCCGAAGGTCGCGTAAGGCGCGCAGGGAATGGAGTTTCCCCCGGCGGCGGCAATCATATAGTGAATAGCAGGAATGGGGCGGTTGAGTATCGAGACGGCGGTACAGTTAACCGCATGGTTATGGACGACGGCGTTAGCATCCGGGCGGGTCTGATACACAACCTGATGAAAACGCCATTCGCTGGAGGGCAGTTTATCCTCTTCGTGTCGCCCCTGTGCATCGACATAGACGATACTCTCTTCGGTCAGATGCTCGTAGGGAATTCCGGTCGGCGTAATCAGCATACCGTCGCGATAGCGAACGCTGATATTCCCGGCGGTGCCCTGATTTAATCCCATGCGGGTCATCTCAAGGCAGGTGTCGATAATGTCTCTGGCTAATCGGGCTCGTTCCATTTTTTATTCTCCGGGTACAGTTTTATTTTTACTGGCGGGAACGTTTGACCAGCTTCATATCGACTTTCGCCGTCTCGTTGACCGCTTCGCCGTCGATGGCTCGCTGCATCAGTTCAAACGCTTTTTCCGCCCAGGTATCTTCATCCTGCTGCATGGACCAGACGCTGTTAGGCAGGAACCCCAGCATGGGGTGCTCATCGAAGGTGCCAATATTGATGTGTTGAGGCACGGTACCGGTACGCGTCCGCAGGGCTTCGATTGCCCCTTCCAGGACGGGTAACGATGAGGCGATAAACGCCTGCGGAACACCCTGGCTGTCGATAAGCGAATCCATCAGGGCATATCCCCCCTCCGGCGTATTGTCCGGCCCTTCGATGACCCACTCGCGATGGTGTATACCGGCTGTTTTCAGGGCCTGCAAATAGCCGTTCAGACGGTCCGTAATGCTGGGCAGTGCGGTATCGCCCACAAGGAACCAGAGCGGCGTTTTGCACTCTTCCAGCATATTGCGGGCCAGTTCATCCCCCCCAGCCTCGTTATGACTCTCTACCAGCGCGTTGTCAGTAAAGCCAAAATCCCGGTCAAGGAGCACCAGTGGCTTTTGGATCTGCCGCAAATGATGCTGCTGATTTTCCAGCGTCGAGGGAACGATAAATAAGCCGTCCACGTTGCGCGCCATCAGAGCTTTTACCAGCTTGTTTTCGTAATCCACATCGTTGTAAGTACAGCTGATCATCAGCTGGTAACCCGAACGGCGGCAGCGCAGTTCGAGTTTCTCGGCGAGCGTTGCAAAGAACACGTTTGAGATGTTGGGCACGATGAGCCCCAGCGTCTCGGTTTTGTTTAACTTCAGACTGCGCGCCGAATGGTTGAGGGTATAGCCGAAGCGCTCGACGTGTTCATTAATTCGGGACTGTGTTTTCACACTGATCCGATACTGTTCGGCTTTCCCGCTCAGTACCAGCCGCACGGTGGTGACGGATAAATTCAGATCCTTCGCTATCTGTTCAACTGTTTTGGCCATCGCTACGCCTCAATCCTTAACGTACGTAAAAACTGCTGATAAAGCATACGCATCCTGCCATTACATTTCCTGCTGCATCAGGAGATTAAGCGCCTGTTGCTGGGTCCACAGCATCAGGTACGCCTCATATTTTTGCCGGTGGAAGGCCGCGGTTTCCGGCCGACGGGTGATGATAGCGCCGGCTTTGACCATTTCCCGGGTGGCGTCGGTAAGCGTTGCCCATGCACCGCTCGCCACAGCGCCGCAAATGGCCGCGCCGAGAGTGACCGCATCTTCTTCGGCTAAAAGGTGAATATCGCAGCCTGTGGCATCGGCATACTCCCGCAGCCAGAGCCGGTTATGAGTAGCTCCACCACAAATGACAATGCGCGACAAGGTGTGCCCATGATGTTTCAGAGTATCCATAATGTGTCGTGTGCCGTAGGCAATGGCCTGTAGCGTAGCCAGATAGAGCCTCGCCAGCGCGCGCTCACCGGTCTCTAATGTCAGACCGACAACGCTGCCCCGGGCATCAGGACGCGAACGCGGCGAGCGGTTGCCGTGGTGATCGGCCAGAATGTGCAGGTTGCGGGTGGGATATTTTTCTTCCTGTTCAAGTGCGGCTACCCAGTCGTTGAGTAATGCCACCGGATGGCATTGCGCCGCTTCCGCTTTTGCAAACAGCTCTGCGCTGACTCCGTGCTCGCGCAACGTCCAGTCGACCAGCGCCCCGGCAGCACTTTGCCCGCCTTCCGTCAGCCAGTAGCCCGGCAGCATGGCGCTCCAGTAAGGTCCCCAGACGCCGGGCGTATGGATCTCCGTCTGACTGGCAAGCATATGGCAGTTCGAGGTTCCGCTGATGAGCGCCAGCGTGCCTTCCGGGTGTGAGCCCGTCAGCGCCACGCCACCCGCGTGGGCATCGATCATGCCGCTTGCCACAACCACTTCTTCGGACAAACCCAGAGCTTGCGCTGCCTGCGGGCTAAGTTTCCCGACGCATTCAGCGACGTCCAGAATAGTGCCGGGAATTTTTGTCAGTAAGTTTTCCAGCCCCACCGCTCTGAGCAGCGATTCGCTGAACTGCGCCTCATGCGCAAGGTAGTTCCATTTGCAGGTGAGGGTGCACAGGCTGGCGACGTCCTGGCCCGTCGCTTTCCAGACCAGAAAATCGGCAAGGTCGTAAAAGCGCCAGGCCTGATTCCAGGTTTCAGGATGATGCCGCTGCAACCACAGCAGTTTTGGCAACTCCATCTCGATGCTGACCTCGCCGCCCACGTAGCACAGGGCCGGATCGCGTGTGGCATTGATGTGAACGGTTTCTTCGTGAGCACGATGATCCATCCACATAATGATGTCCTGCGATGCCGGACTGTCCGGGGAGACGCTCAGGCCGTTACCGTCAGCATCCAGCGCGACCAGCGAGCACGTGGCGTCGAAGCCAATCGAACGAATGGCGTCAGGTGAAATCCCAGAGGAGTCGACGGCTTCCCGCACCACCGCACAAACCTGCTGCCAGATTTCCACAGAGGATTGTTCCACGCGCGCGTTGCTGGCGTGAAACTGCGAAATCGGACGGGTCGCGAAGCTCAAACGCTCGCCTTGCGCAGAGTAAAGCCCTGCACGAACGCTGGCTGAACCTACATCTACCCCGAGGAAATAGCCGTCACTCATCATGAACTTCCTTATTTTTTACCAAACGGATGCAGCAGTTTATCAATTTCAGGCGTGTTGATATTCTGCGCATTGACATATTTCACTGGAATATCAATTTCTTTGGCCACCGTCTGTCCGGAAATCACCGCGTTCAGCGCTTTTATGCCCTGATAACCAATCTGATAGGCGTCCTGCACCACGAAGCCCTGAATCACACCGTTTTTAAGGAAGTTAATGATGGCTTCGGTGCTGTCAAAACCGATGACTTTTACTTTGCCCTTCAGATTCTGGCTGTCGATAGCGTTCGCAACGCCCAGGGTTGAGCCTTCGTTGGTGGCATAAATACCGGCGATATCCGGGTTGGCCTGAACCATATCAATGGTTTTATCCATCGCTTTTTGCGGGTCGCCATCGCTGTATTGCACCGGCAGTACCTGAATATTCGGGTACTTCTCTTTCATCCGCTCGCTGAACCCTTCAGAGCGCTCAATGGCGGACGTCGTCCCGGCTACGTGAGCGATAATACCCACTTTCCCCTTCTGGCCTACCTGCTCCGCCAGCGCATCCGCAGCCTGTGCGCCCGCCTTACGGTTATTGGTGGCGACAAAGCTGGCCGGGATATCCGAGTTCACGCCCGAGTCGAAGGTCACCACTTTGATCCCCCGGCTGTTGGCGGTTTCGACCAGCGGGGCAAGGGCGTTTGCATCAAGTGCGGCCAGCAACAGGCCGTTTGGTTTTTGTGCCATGGTGTTTTCGACTAACTGGATCTGTTCGGCGATTTGCGTTTCATCGGCAGGGCCAACGTAGCTGGTTTTGTCACCCAACTCTTTTGCGGCAGCTTCCGTTCCCATTTTGACCGTCTGCCAGAATTCGTGCTGGTAACCTTTACTGACCACCGGCAGGTTTAAATCTTTTGCCAGCGCGCTGCTGGACAGGATGGCAACGAGCGACAGGGCGCTCAGGATATGGCTGGTTTTCATTATTTTGCTCCGTTGTAGGGTTGGCAGGGCTTGTTGTATCGAGAACCTAACGCATTCTTTTACGTAACGTGTCCAGGTAGACGGCGGCAACGACGACCACGCCCATCGCCACCATCTGCCAGAACTGGGACACGCCCATGAGATTGAGGCCGTTTTTCAGCACGCTCATAATGAACGCGCCTATGATGGTGCCGCCAATCGTGCCCACGCCGCCCATCAGACTGGTACCGCCGATCACTACCGCCGCAATGGCTTCCAGCTCATAACCCACGCCCACGGTTGGCTGGCCTGAGTTGAGACGAGAGGCGAGGATCACCCCGGCCACGCCGGTTAACAGGCCGCAGAAGGCGTAAACGAAAATTTTCACTCGCTGGACTTTGATCCCGGAAAGGTGTGCCGCCGTTTCATTGCTGCCGACAGCGTAGATATAGCGGCCCATCACCGTTTTCTTCAGGATCCACATGGCGATCAGTGCCACGATGACCAGGTAGAACACCGGATAAGGCAGA
>NZ_JABMCU010000130.1:0-12859 GCF_013179605.1 Enterobacter sp. CM29
CAGCTGGCTGTCATTACAGAGATCGACGGTGCGCAGATAGCGCTCCAGCACAGACCCCTGGGTCACGGTTACCGGTGTTGGATCGTCAACAGGGTGAATATTGCCCACCGGCTCGTAGCTGTCTCCCTCCACGCGGTAGGTGGTGTCCGCGGTAATCACCGCTTTTACCGTCATCTCATTCATGGTCAGGGTGCCGGTTTTATCCGAGCAGATCACCGTCATCGCCCCCAGCGTTTCCACGGTAGGCAGCTTGCGAGTAATCGCCTTGCGACGCGCCATCGCCTGCACGCCCAGCGAGAGGATGATAGAGATAATGGCCGGTAAACCTTCCGGCACCGCCGCCACCGCAAGGCTAATCAGCGACAGCACCAGCTCTGATACGGGCATATCACGGAAGATAAGACTGAAAACGAACAGCGCCAGCATCATCACCAGAATGGTGATAAAAATGGTCTTGCCGAGCTTGTCCATTTGCACCATCAGCGGGGTACGGTGTTTTTCAATGTCCGACATCATCTGGTTGATATGGCCGAGTTCGGTCTCCCCCCCGGTCGCCACCACCAGCCCTTTTCCCCCGCCGGAGCTGACGGTGGTGCCAGAATAAAGCAGGTTGTAACGGTCGCCTAACGGCAACTCCCCGTGGAGCGCATCGCTGCTTTTCTCCACTACCGTGGATTCGCCGGTAAGAATAGCTTCTTCCACCCGCAGGTTGTGCGCCTCTATTACGCGAAGGTCGGCAGGAATGCGATCCCCGGCGCGTATCACCACGATATCTCCCGGCACCAGCGCTGTCGTCGGGATAGTTTCATGGTTGCCCTGCCGGATGACCACAGCCTCGCTGGAGAGCATATTACGAATGCTTTGCAGCGATTTCTCCGCATTGCTCTCCTGAATATGTCCAATCAGGGCGTTGATGATGGCCACCCCAAGAATGACAAACATATCCACCCAGTGTCCCATTATCAGCTTCAGCAGCGCCGCCGCCAGAAGGACGTAAATAAGGACATCGTTGAAATGGGCCAGAAAGCGCAGCCAGCCAGGTTTACCCGGTTTTTGCGGTAAGGCATTTTCACCGTATTTTTCCAGTCTGGCGGTGGCTTCTGCACTGGTAAGTCCGTCCAGGCTGGATTGGATATTTGTCAGGGTTTCATCAACGGTCTGTTGATAATACGGATGGTGAGGCTTTTCTGTTATCATCGTTCCTTCCTCGGGTTCTTTTCAGAAATCACCTTGCTTTCATGTCATTAACGAATAACGAAAACAGGAACATGTGCATAACGAACGATACTCGCCGCCTCTGACCCTAATAAATGGGTTTGAATATTGGGATTGCGCGACCCCACAATAATCGCGCCGACGTTAAGTTCATCCGCCAGTTTGATTACCTCATCACGTATATTCCCGCTGCGAACATGTAGATGGACATTTGCTTCCGGCAGGCTGATTTTTTTTACCAGCGCGGCCAGTTTTTCTTTAGCATTATTAATCATATATTCATCCATCTTTCTCGCGTCTGCAATAAAACCGCGGGTCAGTTCCGCCGAGAACTTTGGCATAACGTACAGCAGATGGACATTACCCGATGCGCTTTGCGCCAGGAATTGGGCATGCTGTAGCGCTTTATCAGACAACGCTGTTTCGTATACATCCACCGGCACCAGAATCGTTTTATACATATCAAGCATCCTTTTTATAACCAACACAACAGTGAGTGAATCAGGAGAGATCGCATCAAACCCATGGGTACAGGCGTGAATGCCTTTTACGGAAAAAAGGAATGGATGCTATTAAACGTAGCACAGGAATATCAGGATGTTATTCAAAGGGGATACGCTATCGTATCGCTTGTTTCGCCTGAGTATGTCACGCCACTAATAATGGTTATTTAACATTTATTTATTCACCGACTATGCTCATAGTCAGACATGCAACACGTTCATTCTCATTATCCCGCGCCACCTTCAACCTCATGGAGGAATGCATGTACGGTTTAAGCCTGATTCGCCTTGGTTTGTTTATTGCGCTTGCCATTATCGCCAGCACAGCAATCGGTTTATTTACCTATGTGGTCGTCTCGGCCCTGGCGGAATAGTGCCACCCCAGCATTGATGACGAAATAAATAAAACAATTATTATCAGGGGAATACTGTGAAGCGCTACCTCTCTCTTCTGCCTGCTGTTTTATTGCTGCTGACGGCGTGCGACCCCAAACCCGACCGCGCCGCGCCCCTGCCAAAAATGGTAAAAGTCGCAGAGGTGGTGAAGGCCGGCAACGCGCAGCAGCGCGTATTTCCCGCGCGTATCGAATCCGGCGACGCCACCGATCTCGCGTTCAAACGTGCCGGGCAGATTGAGACCCTGGACATTCGCCAGGGTGCCGTTGTCAAACAGGGGCAAAGGCTCGCCAGTCTTAACGATCGCGAAGCCCGGCAGCGTCTGAACGACAGGCAAACGGCGGCGACCCTGGCTCAGCGGCAATTCGACCGCTTCCAGACCCTGGCAGGACGCCAGGCCGTGTCGAAGGCCGAGATGGATGTCCAGCGCGCAAACCGCGATTCTGCAAACGCCGCGCTACAGATTGCTCGCGAGGAATTAAGCCAGATGACGCTCGTCGCCCCCTTTAGCGGGACAGCGGCCAGCGTACATGTGCGAAATCATCAGGTCGTCTCAGCCGGCCAGCCCGTCGTCACCCTGACCCGTACCGACCTGCTGGACGTGGTGTTCAGCCTTCCAGAGAACCTGTTTAACACCTTCGATATCCGCAATGCGCAGTACAAACCGGTAGTGAGGATCAACGCCCTGCCCGGTCGCGAGTTTACCGCTGTGTACAAAGAGCACTCAGGCAGTAGCGACAGCAACACATTGACCTGGCAGGTGATTTTAACCATGCCCCGCCCGGATGATTTTCCCGTCGTGGGCGGCGTCAGCGGAACGGTCACCATCAATTTAACCAACCTACCGGCGGGCGTGGGCAGTGAGGCGCTGGTGGTGCCGGTTGAAGCGGTCTTTAACCCGGATAACCGCCCGCGCAATGAGCCACACGTCTGGGTGGTGACGGGCGAAGGCGATACGTTGCACCTGGAAGATCGTAAGGTCAGCGTCGGGCAAGTCAGCGCTGAGGGGGTCGTCATCGTCGGTGGGCTTAAGGCCGGTGAACGCGTGGTGGCCGCAGGCGTTGGGGAGTTACATCCCAACCAGCCGGTACGTATCTGGACGCGTGAACGGGGACTGTAATGGATATCTCTCGTCAGTTTATCAGCAACCCGGTTCGCGTCTGGCTGACTATTCTGCTGCTGGGCGTAGGTGGCATTATTGCCCTGTTGAACATCGGCAGACTGGAAGATCCGGCGTTTACCATCAAAACGGCGGTGGTAATCACTCATTATCCGGGCGCGTCGGCGCAGCAGGTTGAGGAAGAGGTCACCCTGCCGCTGGAAAACGCGCTTCAGCAGTTACCTTACCTGGATAACGTCAGCTCCATCTCCTCCAGCGGCCTGTCGCAGATCACGGTCAATATAGCCTCGCGCTACCACTCAAATGCGCTGCCGCAAATCTGGGATGAACTGCGTCGCCGGGTGGGAGATGCCGCCCGACAGTTTCCACCGGGGGTAGTGACCCCGTTTGTGAATGACGATTTTGGCGATGTGTTCGGCTTTTTCTTTGCCATTTCCGGCGATGAATTCAGCAATCCGGAACTGGTCCGGTATGCCGAGCAGCTGCGCCGGGAGTTGGTCCTCGTGCCGGGCGTGGGCAAAGTGGCCATCGGCGGAGCCCTCACCCAGCAGATTAACGTGGACATTTCTCTGAGCAAAATGGCCGCGCGCGGGATTACGCTTAACCAGCTTTCTGCCCAGCTCAGCAGGCTGAACGTGGTTTCCAGCGCGGGAGAGATCCCCTCCGGTACTGAGTCAATTCGTCTGCATCCTACCGGTGAATTCGAAAGTATTGACGAGCTGGCCGATCTCATAGTGACCCCGCCCGGCGTTGGGGCGGCTACCCGTTTACGGGATATTGCCACCCTGTCACGTGGGCTGGATGCGTCCCCTGCCAGCATCTACCATGCCAACGGCAGAAAAGCCGTCACCATGGGCGTCTCCTTTATACCCGGCGTTAACGTGATCGACGTGGGACATGCCCTGGAGGCGAAGCTTGAGCAGATGTCAGCCGAGAAACCGGCAGGTATCCATATCGACCTGTTTTACGATCAGGCGGCGGAGGTCGGGCATTCCGTCAACGGATTTATCATTAATTTCCTGATGGCGCTGGCGATTGTCGTCGGTGTGTTGCTGATCTTTATGGGCTTACGCAGCGGGCTCATTATCGCCTTTTCCCTCGCGCTCAACGTGCTGGGCACGCTGCTGATCATGTATCTCTGGGGCATAGAACTACAGCGTATTTCACTGGGGGCGCTGATCATCGCCCTCAGTATGCTGGTCGATAACGCCATTGTGGTTGTCGAAGGGGTACTGATAGCCCGGCAGCAGGGCTCGCCTCTGCTTAACGCCATTAACGCTATTATTCGCCGCTCTGCGCTGCCGCTGCTGGGTGCGACGGTCATCGCCATCCTGGCTTTTGCGCCCGTCGGGCTGTCACAGGACTCCACCGGCGAATACTGTAAGTCGCTGTTTCAGGTGTTGCTGATTTCGCTGATGCTGAGCTGGTTCTCAGCCCTCACCATTACGCCGGTGCTGATTAAATGGTGGCTGTTTAAACATGACGCAGCACCGCCAGACGCCGACGAAACGGATCCCTACGACAAACGCATCTATCGGATCTACCGGGGTTTGCTCAATGCACTGTTACGGCGTAAAGCGCTAACGCTGATGGTGATGGCCGCACTGCTGGCTGCCGCCATCTGGGGCTTTGGCTCGGTGCGGCAGAACTTCTTCCCCTCATCCAGTACGCCAATTTTCTTTGTCGACCTCTGGCTCCCTTACGGGACCGACATTAACTGGACCGAGAAGATGACCGGTGATATCGAGAAAACCATTAACGGCCAGCCTGGCGTGGAAACTACGGTCTCGACGATTGGTCAGGGAAGTATGCGATTTATTTTGACCTACAGCGGACAGCGGCAGTACAGCAACTATGCACAAATCATGGTGAGAATGGACGACCAGCGTAACATCCCCGCCCTGACCCGCCACGTTGATGAGTACATTGCACGGAACTACCCGCAGGTTAACGCCAGCACGAAACGGGTGATGTTTGGCCCCTCCGGTGACAGCGCCATTGAAATACGTATTAAGGGCCCCGATCCGGACAGGCTGCGTCTGATCGCCAGCCAGGTAGACAGTATTCTTACGCGCGATCCGGCGACGGACAGCGTCAGGAACGACTGGCAAAACCGCAGCAAAGTGATCCGCCCGCAGTACGTCACCGCGCTGGGACGTGAGCTTGGCGTGGACAAGCAGGACGTCGATAACGCCCTGGAGATGAATTTCTCCGGCAGCCGGGCGGGACTGTACAGAGAAGGAAGCGACCTGTTACCCGTGGTGGTGCGCCCGCCGGAAAGTGAACGGCTGGACGCCAATCACCTGAATAACGTCCTGGTATGGAGCCAGACCCGTCAGCAGTATATTCCGCTGAGCAACGTCGTCAGCGGCTTCGCGCTGGAGTGGGAAGATCCGCTGATCCTGCGTCGCGACCGCTCGCGCGTGCTGACCGTGCAGACCGACCCTGACCCGCTAAGCCAGCAAACGTCCGGCGATATTCTCGCCCGCGTGAAGCCGCAAATAGATGCCCTGCCTCTGCCCCACGGCTACAGCATCGAATGGGGCGGGGACGCGGAGAACTCCAGCGAAGCGCAGCAGGGGCTATTTACCACGCTGCCGCTCGGGTATCTGGTGATGTTTGTGATCACGGTGCTGATGTTCAGTTCGGTGAAAAACGCCGTCGCTATCTGGCTGACCGTGCCGCTGGCGCTGATCGGCGTTACGCCCGGTTTTTTACTTACCGGGATCCCCTTTGGCTTTATGGCACTGATTGGCCTGCTGAGCCTGAGCGGGATGCTGATCCGCAACGGCATTGTGCTGGTGGAAGAGATTGAGCAGCAGAAAGCGCAGCAGGATCAGCACAGTGCGATCGTTTACGCCGCCACGTCGCGCCTGCGTCCCATCCTGCTCACCGCCTTTACGACCGTGCTTGGCCTCGCCCCCCTGCTGCTGGATGTGTTCTTCCAGAGCATGGCCGTTGTGATTATGTTTGGGCTTGGGTTTGCTACAATCCTGACGCTGCTGGTACTCCCCGTAATTTACGCGTGTTTTCATCGTAAGGACGAAGCTGAACAACAATGAATGCGACAGGGCTGAACATCATCAAGACGCTGGGCTGTATGACGGCGGTCACCTTCTTCACCATCTACAACACCTGGGACCATTACGATTATGACTATCACTGGATCCTCGGTTTTTTAACCTTCATTTCGACCATCGCCACGCCGTTGTTTTTTGTGGTTGCAGGGTATCTGGATGGGCAATCCCGACACGGCACGCGCTGGCAGCTTGATAAGATCAAAAGCCTGGTGATCGTCTTTCTGTTCTGGGTAACCATTTACTACCTGTGGGAGCCCTATCAGCGCGGATATCTTATCCAGCCCTGGTTCGTGTTCGCATTTGTCGTGATTTACACTTTTCATCCGGCGGTGGAGTGGCTCAGCCAGCGGCGAACGCTGTTTTGCGGGGTGATTGTCACCCTGCTGCTTTTCTCATACGGGTACGATTTGCTGTCAGCCCTCTATCCTGATGTCCACGTGCTTTCATTGTCGCCGCAGTATCGCCTGTGGACGTGGCTGCTGTTTTATCTGACGGGGCAGCTCTTTTGCGATCCGCAGATTGCGGCGTGGATCGGCCGCAAAAATGTGGTCAGGGCAGCGGTGATTGCCATACCGTTTATCTATCTCTTCACGTGGTTTTACGAACGGCATTTCTTTTTTGCGCTATTTAAAGCGGACAGAAACGCCTTTATCCTCACCGGATCGCAAATCTACATCCTGATTATTGCCCTGGTGATTGCGGCCAACGGCGTACGTTTTCGCCGCAATGCGGAGTTTAAAGAGTCCGTGCTGGCCGCCATTAGCAAAACGATGACCGGGGTCTATATCATGCACTACTCGGTGTTTCACCTGCTGACGGCGCTCATTCCGGTAACGTCCCTGAGCACCAAACTTGCTCTGATTGTGCTCACCTTTGTTACGTCCGTCCTGTTTTCGCTGCTGATTCTGTCCAACGCAGTGGCCAAAAAAGTGATCACACTTTAAAAGCCCAGGCGCAGCCAGGCAAACAGCACGTTGCCGTTGTTGTAGGTTCCGGGAATATAGGTGAACTGGACGGTGACGCGCTTATATCCGGCAGAGAAAAGCGGGAAGATAAACGGCAGCGGGACATAGTTAGCAAAGTCGTCGCGCGCGGTGATCCCCGCGGCGGCCCCCAGCCCCAGACGGAAATCTTTTGCGTTATCCAGATACCAGCCCTTTTCCCAGCCGTAGCCCATCGCGGGCTGCCACTCGTTATGTGAATCTTTAAACATCATGGCAAAGAGTGCGCTCCAGTTGCCCTCGTCGTTGTAGCGAGAAACGCCCAGTCCGCCGCCCCACGGCATTTCGTTGTAGTTATCCGTTTTCTCTTTGTCATACATAAAGCGGGCATGCCAGCTCAGAAACGGCAGGTAGAGATCGTAACGATCCGGCTGCTCCCATGTCTGGGAAATATCGTCTGTTACCGCATCCCACCAGCGGTGGATGCGCTGTTCGCCGTAGACTTTTGGCTCCGCATGCAGCGGCGAAGCCACCAAAAATAGGACTACCCAGAGTGCAGGAAAGAGGCGTTGCATCGTTATTCCCTCAGCTTACGTCACACAGCGATCTTTATTACTGTAAACCATTCAGCCCTAACCGGAGCCAAACAGGCTGATTTATATTGGGACCCGATAAGATGAAATTTATTGATTCTGCGCTTTCAGGAAAGATAAAAACGTTTTCTCAGGCCGTCTGTCGCGGTAGTCTCATACGTTCCGTCAATATGACGGCTGCAACGTGAGTGACCTTTTCTTATACCAATAATTAAAAATCAGTACAGACAGGACAACTATGGACTCCACCCTCATCTCCGCTCGCCGCAACGAGGAGACACCTTCGCTTAACCGCGCCCGCCGCGCCGCTTTAGGTAGCTTCGCAGGCGCCGTCGTCGACTGGTATGACTTTCTGCTCTACGGTATTACCGCTGCGCTGGTCTTTAACCGTGAATTCTTTCCTCAGATCAGCCCCGCCATGGGCACGCTTGCTGCGTTTGCCACCTTCGGCGTCGGTTTTCTGTTTCGTCCGCTGGGCGGGATAATTTTCGGCCACTTCGGCGATCGCCTTGGCCGTAAGCGCATGCTGATGCTCACCGTCTGGATGATGGGCATTGCCACCGCGCTGATCGGTATTTTGCCCTCCTTTGCATCGATTGGCTGGTGGGCCCCGGTGTTGCTGGTGACGCTGCGCGCCATTCAGGGCTTTGCCGTCGGCGGCGAATGGGGCGGCGCGGCACTGCTGTCCGTGGAAAGCGCGCCGAAGAATAAGAAAGCGTTCTACAGCAGCGGCGTGCAGGTAGGTTATGGCGTGGGTCTGCTGCTCTCCACGGGCCTGGTGTCGCTCATAAGCCAGCTCACGACAGACGAGCAGTTTCTGAGCTGGGGCTGGCGTATTCCGTTTATCTTCAGCATTGTGCTGGTCGTGGTGGCCCTGTGGATCCGTAACGGCATGGAAGAGTCGGCTGAGTTTGAGCGGCAGCAACGCGAAAAACCGGTCGCGAAAAAACGGCTGCCGGTGATGGAAGCGCTGGTGCAGCACCCTGGCGCTTTTCTGAAAATTATCGCCCTGCGCCTGTGCGAACTGCTGACGATGTATATCGTCACCGCCTTCGCCCTCAACTACTCCACTCAAAACCTCGGTCTGCCGCGGGAATTGTTCCTGAATATTGGCCTGGTGGTGGGTGGGATCAGCTGCCTGACCATCCCCTGCTTCGCCTGGCTGGCGGATCGCTTTGGTCGTCGACGGGTGTATATCACCGGGGCGCTCATCGGCACACTCAGCGCCTGGCCGTTCTTTATGGCGCTGGAGGCCCAGTCGGTCTTCTGGATTGTCTTCTTCGCGATCATGCTCGCGAACATCGCTCACGATATGGTGGTCTGCGTGCAGCAGCCGATGTTTACCGAGCTGTTTGGCGCAAGCTACCGCTACAGCGGCGCGGGCGTGGGATATCAGGTGGCGAGCGTGGTCGGCGGCGGGTTTACGCCGTTTATCGCCGCCGCGCTGGTGACGTTCTCCGGCGGGAACTGGCATAGCGTGGCGATTTATCTGCTGGCAGGTTGCCTGCTTTCTGCTGCCACCGCCCTGTTGATGAAGGAAACCGCGCACAGCTGATCTCCTCACTTTTGTTTCACAGGCGTGTGACATACTATCGGTTATAGCCGCACACCTGTGGAACAAGGAGACAGACATGAATAATAAGGGCTCCAGCCTGACCCCGGCTCAGGCGCTGGAAAAACTCGACGCGCTGTATGAACAGTCCGTCAATGCACTGCGCAGCGCCATCAGTGACTATATCGAAACAGGGAAACTTCCCGATGAAAAGGCCAGAACCCAGGGCCTTTTTGTTTATCCATCGCTCTCTGTCACCTGGGACGGCAGCGCCAGCAGCAATCCGAAAACCCGCGCCTATGCGCGTTTCACCCACTCCGGCTGTTACAGCACGACCATCACGCGACCTGCGCTGTTCCGCCCCTATCTGGAAGAGCAGCTTACCCTGCTGTATCAGGATTACGGCGCGCATATCAGCGTTGAACCGTCCCTGCACGAGATCCCTTACCCGTACGTAATAGACGGCTCAGCGCTGACGCTGGATCGCTCCATGAGCGCGGGGCTGACCCGCCATTTTCCGACCACTGAGCTGTCGCAGATTGGCGATGAGACGGCGGACGGGATCTATCACCCGGCAGAGTTTTCACCGCTGTCGCACTTTGATGCCCGCCGTGTCGATTTTTCGCTGGCACGCCTGCGCCACTACACCGGCACCCCAGCCGAACATTTCCAGCCGTTCGTACTGTTTACCAACTACACCCGCTATGTAGACGAATTTGTCCGCTGGGGCTGTAGCCAGATCCTTGACCCGGACAGCCCTTACATCGCTCTCTCCTGCGCGGGCGGGATCTGGATCACTGCCGAAACCGAAGCACCGGAAGAGGCCATCTCCGACCTGGCGTGGAAAAAGCACCAGATGCCCGCCTGGCACCTGGTCACCGCCGACGGTCAGGGCATTACGTTGATTAACATCGGCGTTGGCCCGTCGAATGCGAAAACCATCTGCGACCATCTGGCGGTTCTGCGCCCGGACGTCTGGCTGATGATCGGCCACTGCGGCGGCCTGCGTGAAAGCCAGCTGATTGGTGATTATGTCCTCGCCCACGCTTATCTGCGTGACGACCATGTCCTTGACGCGGTTCTGCCGCCGGACATTCCTATCCCGAGTATTGCGGAAGTGCAGCGCGCCCTGTACGACGCCACCAAAGAGGTGAGCGGCATGCCGGGTGAAGAGGTGAAGCAGCGCCTGCGTACCGGTACGGTCGTCACCACCGACGATCGTAACTGGGAGCTTCGCTATTCCGCCTCCGCCCTGCGTTTCAATCTCAGCCGTGCGGTCGCGATCGATATGGAAAGCGCCACCATTGCCGCGCAGGGCTACCGCTTCCGCGTCCCGTACGGCACGCTGCTGTGCGTGTCCGATAAACCGCTGCACGGCGAGATCAAACTGCCGGGTCAGGCGAACCGTTTCTACGAAGGGGCGATCTCAGAGCACCTTCAGATTGGTATTCGCGCCATCGATTTACTGCGTGCAGAGGGCGACAAACTGCATTCCCGCAAGCTGCGCACCTTCAATGAGCCACCGTTTAGGTGATACTAAGGACACAATATGCACACCACATCACCGCTTACGGCCCTGCGCCAGTGGCTACAGGACAATCAGCTCGACGGGATGATTGTGCCGCGCGCCGATGCCTGGCAGAGCGAATCTTGCGCACCGTATGATGCAAAGCTGGCCTGGCTGACGGGCTTTGACGGCTCGGCGGGGCTGGCGCTGGTACTGAAAGACAGAGCGCTGCTGTTTGTTGACGGACGCTATCAGGTTCAGGCCCGCGTACAGGTCAATCTCCACGAGGTGGAGATCCACCATCTGCACAACGAGCCGCTGGCCGAGTGGCTGGCGAAAAACGTTGCGGCCGGCACGCGCATCGGCTTTGATGCGCTGCTGATGACCAATGCAGAGTTTACGCGGCTCTCGGCCACGCCGTGCGAACTGGTACCGCTCGCGCGCTCTCCGTTCGATACCCTCTGGGTTGACCGCCCTGCCGCCCCCGCAGGGCTTATCCGCGAGATGCCTGTAGACATCAGCGGCGAAAGCAGCGCCGCCAAACGCCAGCGCGCCGCCGCCGTGCTTGCAGAGCACCGCGCGGATTATCTGGCCGTTACCCTGCCGGACAATATCGCCTGGCTGCTGAACGTGCGGGGCTCAGATATCCCCTTTTGCCCGGTGCCTCTGTCGTTTGCCCTGCTGAGCCGCGAGGGTGCGGTGGAATGGTTTGTGGATGACAGCAAGCTGAATGCGCTGCCGGATGCCGTGCGGAACGCCTTCACGATTGCGCCTCAGGAAGCCTTTATCCCGCGCTGTAGGCAGCTTGCGCAGGGTAAGCGGATCATGATCGATCCCGATTCCGCACCGGTGGCGTTACGCTTTGCGGTTGAACCTCAGGGGGAAATTATCTGGCAGACCGACCCGATCACCCTGATGAAAGCTACGAAAAACCCGGTGGAGCTGGCGGGCTATCGTGAATGTCATCACCAGGACGGTGCGGCATGGGTGAATTTCCTGGCCTGGCTGAGCCGGGAAGTTCCTCAGCGGGCCGCGTCGGGAATGCCGCTGACCGAGCTTGACGTGCAGGCGAAACAGCTTGCGTTCCGCCTGCAACAGCCTGGCTTTGTCGAGCCGAGTTTCGCCACCATTTCCGCTTCCGCGAGTAACGCGGCGATGTGCCATTACCACTCAAGCGAGGCCAGCAACAAGCCCATCGGCCACGACCACTTTTACCTGAATGATTCCGGGGGGCAGTACCGCAACGGCACCACGGACGCGACGCGTACCCTGGCCTGGGGAAAGGTCGATCCACAGCAGCGTTTGCACTACACCGCAGTGCTTAAAGGCTTCCTGTCGCTGATTACCCTTCAGTTCCCGTCCGGCACTCAGGGGCACCAGCTGGATGCCTTTGCGCGCCGTCCGCTGTGGGAGTTGGGACTGGATTACGACCACGGCACCGGTCATGGCGTAGGGCATCAGCTTCTGATCCACGAGAACCCGCACCGTTTTGCGCAAAAGGTCAACCCGTGGCCGCTGGTGGCGGGCAATATTATGACCATTGAGCCGGGTTACTACCTGGGCGATAGCCACGGTATTCGCATTGAAAACCAGGTGGAGATTGTCGAAAGCCGTCCGGGATTTTGTAAGTTTGCCTCGCTGACGCTGATCCCAATCGATTTAAGCCAGGTGGAGCTGCATCTGTTGAGCGAGTCAGAAAAACAGTGGCTGGATGAGTACCACCAGCAGGTACGAGAGGCGCTTTCACCCCGGGTGGACAGCGATGCGCGGCCGTGGCTGGTGGAGGCAACGGCGCCAATTCGTGTGAACGGATAGTGCGGCTTTTGCCGGGTGGTGGCTTCGCCTTACCCGGCCTACGATTCGATGTTTTTGTAGGTCGGGTAAGCGGAGCGCCACCCGACAATTTTACTGAACGCAGCAAAGCAAAAAGCCTGCTTTAAAAGCAGGCTTTT
>NZ_JABMCU010000131.1:0-12669 GCF_013179605.1 Enterobacter sp. CM29
TAAAACAGTTCGGGTGGCTTGCGCCACCCGATTGTCTTTTTAGTCTGCTACTGCGATACGTTTCATATCGGTCATGTAGCCACGCAGTTTCTGGCCCACTTTCTCGATTTCGTGGCTGCGAATCGCTTCGTTAACGTCACGAAGCTGCGCGTTATCAACCGCACCTTCCGCAATCGCTTTACCCAGATCGCCTGCTTGCAGGGTAGTCATGAACTCTTTCAGCAGCGGTACGCAGGCGTAAGAGAACAGATAGTTACCGTACTCGGCGGTATCGGAGATCACCACGTTCATCTCATACAGACGCTTACGGGCGATGGTGTTTGCGATCAGCGGCAGCTCGTGCAGCGATTCGTAGTACGCAGATTCTTCAATGATGCCGGAATCCACCATGGTTTCGAACGCCAGCTCAACGCCCGCTTTCACCATCGCGATCATCAGTACGCCTTTATCGAAGTACTCCTGCTCGCTGATTTTACCCTCAAACTGTGGTGCCGTTTCGAACGCGGTTTTACCGGTCTCTTCGCGCCAGGTCAGCAGTTTCTTATCGTCATTCGCCCAGTCCGCCATCATGCCGGAAGAGAACTCGCCGGAGATGATGTCGTCCATGTGTTTCTGGAACAGCGGTGCCATGATGGTTTTCAGCTGTTCAGAGAGTGCGAACGCGCGCAGTTTTGCCGGATTGGACAGACGGTCCATCATCAGCGTAATGCCGCCCTGCTTCAGCGCTTCGGTGATGGTTTCCCAGCCGAACTGAATCAGTTTTTCCGCATATGCCGGGTCGGTGCCCTCTTCCACCAGCTTGTCGAAGCACAGCAGGGAGCCAGCCTGGAGCATGCCGCACAGAATGGTCTGCTCGCCCATCAGGTCAGATTTCACTTCCGCAACGAAGGAAGATTCCAGTACGCCCGCACGATGGCCGCCGGTGGCCGCTGCCCAGGCTTTGGCAATCGCCATGCCTTCGCCTTTCGGATCGTTTTCCGGGTGAACGGCGATCAGCGTCGGTACGCCGAAACCACGTTTGTACTCTTCGCGCACTTCGGTGCCCGGGCACTTCGGTGCCACCATCACTACGGTGATGTCTTTACGGATCTGCTCGCCCACTTCAACGATGTTGAAGCCGTGGGAGTAACCCAGCGCCGCGCCGTCTTTCATCAGCGGCTGTACGGAACGCACAACGTCAGAGTGCTGCTTGTCTGGCGTCAGGTTAACCACCAGGTCCGCCTGCGGGATCAGCTCTTCGTAGGTACCTACTTTGAAGCCGTTTTCGGTCGCTTTACGCCAGGAAGCGCGCTTCTCGGCAATCGCTTCTTTACGCAGGGCGTAGGAGATATCCAGCCCGGAGTCACGCATGTTCAGGCCCTGGTTCAGACCCTGTGCGCCACAGCCAACAATGACCACTTTTTTACCCTGAAGGTAGCTCGCGCCATCAGCAAATTCATCGCGCGCCATGAAGCGGCATTTGCCCAGCTGCGCCAGCTGCTGGCGCAAGTTCAGTGTATTAAAGTAGTTAGCCATGGGTGATACCTCGTGATGTTGTGTGTCTTATTGTTCGGTTCGCGTTTCAGCGAGAATGTACCCACATTACAACAGGAAATTTATTGCGGAAATTGATATATTCACAACGTCACATTGCAATTTATGCAATGTAAAAAGAGGGAGTGGAATCGGTGGATTTACGCGATCTGAAAATGTTCCTGCATCTGGCGGAAAGCCGTCACTTTGGCCGCAGCGCCCGGGCGATGCACGTCAGCCCTTCCACGCTGTCGCGCCAGATCCAGCGCCTTGAGGAAGACCTCGGCCAGCCGCTGTTCGTGCGCGATAACCGCACCGTCACCCTCACGGAAGCCGGTGAAGAGCTGCGCATCTTTGCCCAGCAAACCTTGTTGCAGTACCAGCAGCTGCGGCACACCATCGACCAGCAGGGGCCGTCGCTTTCCGGCGAGCTGCATATTTTCTGCTCCGTGACCGCCGCCTACAGCCATCTTCCCCCCATTCTCGACCGCTTCCGCGCGGAACATCCGTCGGTTGAAATTAAGCTCACCACCGGCGATGCCGCCGACGCGATGGAAAAAGTGGTCACGGGCGAAGCGGATCTCGCGATTGCCGGGAAGCCGGAAACCCTGCCGGGCGCGGTAGCGTTCTCAATGCTGGAGAATCTGGCGGTAGTACTGATTGCCCCGGCGCTGCCCTGCCCGGTGCGCAACCAGGTCTCGGTGGAGAAACCGGACTGGTCGACGGTGCCGTTTATCATGGCCGATCAGGGGCCGGTGCGCCGCCGCATTGAGCTGTGGTTCCGCCGCCAGAAAATCAGCAACCCGTCGATTTACGCCACGGTCGGCGGCCATGAGGCGATGGTGTCGATGGTAGCGCTCGGCTGCGGCGTGGCGCTGCTGCCAGAAGTGGTGCTGGAAAACAGCCCGGAGCCAGTGCGTAATCGCGTGATGATTTTAGAACGCAGCGACGAAAAAACGCCGTTCGAGCTTGGCGTGTGCGCACAAAAAAAGCGGCTGCATGAGCCGCTTATTGATGCGTTCTGGAAGATATTGCCGAACCACTAAAGCCGGGTGGCGCTGCGCTTACCCGGCCTACACGCAGCTCAACCCTTAGCCCGCGAGGAAGAAGCGGAACGCCGGGTTGTGGGTTTCGTCATGGCACTCATAGCCCAGCTCGTTCAGGCGCGTTTCGAAATCCGGCTCGTGCTCGCCCAGCTCGAACGCCGCCAGAACGCGGCCGTAGTCGGTGCCGTGGCTGCGGTAGTGGAACAGAGAAATGTTCCAGTGGGTGCCCAGCGTGTGCAGGAACTTGAGCAACGCGCCCGGCGATTCCGGGAACTCGAAGCTGAACAGGCGTTCCTTGAGCGGCTTGGATGGACGGCCGCCGACCATGTAACGCACGTGCAGCTTCGCCATTTCGTCGTCGGAGAGATCGACCACGCTGTAGCCGCCGTCATGCAGCAGGCTGAGGATCTCTTTGCGCTCCTCCACGCCACGGCTCAGACGCACGCCGACAAATATGCACGCATCTTTGGCATCGGCAAAGCGGTAGTTGAACTCCGTTACCGAACGGCCGCCCAGCAGCTGGCAAAACTTCAGGAAGCTGCCCTTCTCTTCCGGAATGGTCACCGCCAGCAGGGCTTCACGCTGCTCGCCCAGCTCACAGCGTTCGGACACGTAGCGCAGGCCGTGGAAGTTCACATTGGCGCCGGAAAGCACGTGCGCCAGACGCTCGCCGCGAATGTTGTGCTGGGCGATGTATTTCTTCATCCCCGCCAGCGCCAGCGCGCCGGACGGCTCCGCCACCGCACGCACATCCTCGAAGAGATCTTTCATCGCCGCGCAGATAGCGTCGCTGTCGACGGTGACGATATCGTCGAGATACTCCTGGCACAGACGGAACGTTTCATCGCCAATGCGCTTCACCGCCACGCCCTCGGCGAACAGCCCGACGCGCGGCAGATCCACCGGATGTCCGGCGTCCAGCGCCGCCTTCAGGCAAGCGGAGTCTTCCGCTTCAACCGCAATCACTTTGATCTGCGGCATTAGCTGTTTGATCAGCACCGCCACACCAGCGGCTAAGCCACCGCCGCCCACCGGGACGAAAACGCGGTCGAGATGGGCATCCTGCTGCAACAGTTCCAGCGCCAGCGTACCCTGCCCGGCAATCACCATCGGGTGATCGAACGGCGGGACCCAGGTGAAGCCCTGCTGCTGCGCCAGCTCAATCGCTTTGGCTTTCGCTTCGTCAAAATTCGCGCCGTGGAGCAGCACTTCGCCGCCGAACCCGCGCACCGCGTCGACTTTGATATCCGCCGTGGCAACCGGCATCACGATCAGCGCTTTCAGCCCTAAACGGGCCGCGGAGAACGCTACGCCCTGCGCGTGGTTGCCCGCCGACGCGGTAATGACGCCGCGCGCTTTCTGCTCATCCGTCAGCCCGGCCATCATCGCGTAGGCGCCGCGCAGCTTGAAGCTGTGCACCGGCTGCCTGTCTTCGCGCTTCACCAGAATGACGTTGTCGAGGCGCGAGGAGAGTTTGTCCATTTTTTGCAGGGGCGTGACCTGCACGGCTTCATAGACCGGCGCGCGCAGCACCGCTCTCAGGTATTCCGCCCCCTCGGGGGCGGCGGATAAGGGTTGTGACTCGGCCATCATTAGCCCCCAAGTTTAGATTTATCGCGCACCGCGCCTTTATCTGCACTGGTGGCAAGGCTTGCGTAGGCACGCAGGGCGAAGGAGACTTCACGCTGGCGGTCTTTCGGCGTCCAGGCTTTGTCGCCGCGGGCTTCCTGCGCTTCACGACGGGCCGCAATCTCCTGGTCACTCAGCTTCAGCTGAATGCCGCGGTTCGGAATGTCGATTTCGATCAGGTCGCCATCTTCGATGATCGCGATATTGCCGCCGCTTGCCGCTTCCGGGGAGACGTGGCCAATGGAGAGGCCTGACGTGCCGCCAGAGAAACGACCGTCGGTGATCAGCGCGCAGGCTTTGCCGAGGCCCATCGATTTCAGGAAGGTAGTCGGGTAGAGCATCTCCTGCATGCCCGGACCGCCTTTCGGCCCTTCGTAGCGAATGACCACCACGTCGCCTTCCACCACTTTGCCACCGAGGATAGCGTCTACCGCCTCGTCCTGACTTTCATACACTTTTGCCGGACCGGTGAATTTGAGAATGCTGTCGTCCACGCCTGCGGTTTTCACGATGCAGCCGTTTTCCGCAAAGTTACCGTACAGCACGGCCAGACCGCCGTCTTTGCTGTAGGCATGTTCCAGCGAGCGGATGCAGCCTTCGGCGCGATCGTCATCCAGCGTGTCCCAGCGGCAATCCTGCGAGAACGCCTGCGTGGTGCGAATACCTGCCGGACCGGCGCGGAACATCTTTTTCACCGCGTCGTCTTTGGTCAGCATCACGTCGTACTGGTCCAGCGACTCCGGCAGCGTCAGGCCGAGCACATTTTTCACGTTGCGGTTCAGCAGCCCTGCGCGATCCAGCTCGCCGAGAATACCGATGACACCACCAGCACGATGCACGTCTTCCATATGGTACTTCTGGGTACTCGGCGCGACTTTACACAGCTGCGGCACTTTGCGGGAGAGCTTGTCGATGTCGCTCATGGTGAAGTCGATTTCGGCTTCCTGCGCGGCGGCCAGCAGGTGCAGAACGGTGTTGGTGGAACCGCCCATGGCGATATCCAGCGTCATGGCGTTTTCGAACGCCGCTTTACTGGCGATGTTGCGCGGCAGCGCGCTGGCATCGTCCTGCTCGTAGTAGCGTTTGGTCAGCTCAACGATGCGCTTGCCCGCGTTAAGGAACAGCTGCTTACGGTCGGCGTGGGTCGCCAGCAGCGAGCCGTTACCCGGCTGAGAAAGGCCCAGCGCTTCGGTCAGGCAGTTCATGGAGTTGGCGGTGAACATCCCGGAACAGGAGCCGCAGGTCGGACACGCGGAGCGTTCCACCTGGTCGCTCTGCTCGTCAGAGACTTTCGGGTCCGCGCCCTGGATCATCGCATCGACCAGGTCGAGCTTGATGATTTTGTCGGAAAGCTTGGTTTTACCCGCTTCCATCGGGCCGCCGGAAACGAAGATCACCGGAATGTTCAGGCGCAGGGAGGCCATCAGCATCCCCGGGGTGATTTTGTCGCAGTTGGAGATACAGACCATCGCATCGGCGCAGTGGGCGTTAACCATGTACTCCACCGAGTCGGCGATCAGCTCGCGCGACGGCAGTGAATAGAGCATCCCCCCGTGGCCCATTGCGATACCGTCATCCACCGCAATGGTGTTGAACTCTTTCGCCACGCCGCCGGAGGCTTCGATTTGCTCGGCAACCAGCTTACCGAGATCGCGCAGGTGCACGTGGCCCGGCACAAACTGGGTGAAGGAGTTCACCACGGCGATAATTGGCTTGCCGAAATCGGCGTCGGTCATTCCGGTGGCGCGCCACAGTGCGCGGGCACCCGCCATATTACGGCCGTGGGTGGTGGTGGCTGAACGATACTTAGGCATGCTTTATTTACTCCCGTCTGACTATTAAATGGGACGGTGCGTGCCGTCCCAAATTTATATTTAGTGATTAACCTGATCCAACCAGCCGTATTTGTCTTCTGTTTCGCCGGTGAACAGGCCGAAGAAGGCTTGCTGAATGCGTTTGGTGACCGGACCACAGCGGCCTTCGCCCACCTGAATGCCGTCGACGCTACGCACCGGTGTAATTTCAGCCGCGGTACCGGACATGAACACTTCGTCAGCCAGGTACAGGGATTCGCGGGACAGCACCTGCTCGCGTACTTCGATACCCAGATCTTTTGCCAGCTTGATGATGGCGTCGCGGGTGATGCCCGGCAGCGCGGACGAGGTAAACGGCGGGGTGAACAGAATGCCGTCTTTCACTTCAAACAGGTTTTCGCCCGCACCTTCGGAGATGTAGCCATTTACATCGAGCGCGATACCTTCCTGGTAACCGTGACGGCGCGCTTCGCTGCCAACCAGCAGTGAGGAGAGGTAGTTACCGCCCGCTTTAGCCGCGGTCGGGATAGTGTTTGGTGCCACGCGGTTCCAGGAAGAAACCATTGCGTCGATCCCCTGATCCAGTGCTTCCGCGCCCAGGTAGGCGCCCCACGGGAACGCAGCAATGATCACATCGGTGTTATAGCCAGCGGGCGGATTGACACCCATGCCGACATCACCCACGAAGACCAGCGGACGAATATAGGCACTGGTCAGTTTGTTCTGGCGGATCACCTCGCGGCAGGCTTCCATCAGCTCATCAACGCTTTGGGAGACCGGGAAACGATAAATTTTGGCTGAGTCATGCAGACGCTGCATGTGTTCGCGATGGCGGAACACCACTGGTCCTTTGTGAGAATCGTAGCAACGGATGCCTTCAAACACGGAGGTGCCGTAGTGCAGCGCGTGGGACATCACGTGGACCTTCGCGTCTTCCCAGCGAACCATCTCACCATTGAACCAAATGTAATCAGCTTTTTTTGTCGTCATTTTTTCGTCCTGTCACGCTTAAGCGCGGATTTGTTGTGATGTGGTTGTGGTCTGGCAGATGGCAACATGGGCAACGTCTACCAGTTTTGATAACTGACTAAACAGTAAGTCGACCGGCCGCGGGCTGGCAACGGTTAATTCGATACTGATATTTTGTGCATCCGTGGCCGTTTCCATATTCATAGAGCAAACCTGAAAACCACGGTGACGGACCACACGCAATACGCGTTCTAACGTTTCCGGGTTGAAGCGAGCCTGCACGGCGACCTGATGTTGCATCATGATAATTTCTCCAGCATTTGTGAGTTACTGGCACCGGGCGGTACCAACGGCCAGACGTTCTCAAGCTCGTCGATTGAGACATGAAGCAGGTATGGCCCTTCGCTTGACAGCATGGTGTCGAGTGCCGCTTCAACCTGGTCTTTACGGGTGATGTGCTGGCCAGGAATGCCGAAGGCGCTGGCCAGGGTGAGGAAATCGGGGTTGTCGGTCAGGGTCGTTTCGCTGTAACGCTCCTGGAAGAACAGCTGCTGCCACTGGCGAACCATTCCCAAACGCTGGTTATCGAGCAAAACGATTTTCAGCGGTAACTGCTTACGCTTCACGGTGCCGAGCTCCTGGACGTTCATCATGAAGGAGCCGTCACCGGAGATACAGATAACGGTATCGTTCGGGCGGGCAACCTGTGCGCCCACGGCAGCGGGCAGGCCGAAGCCCATCGTGCCTAAGCCGCTCGAGGTGATGAAGTTCTCCGGGCGGGTGTAGGTCATGTGCTGGGCTGACCACATCTGATGCTGGCCGACATCCGTCGTCACCACGCTGTCTGCGGGTTTGCGGTCGGACAACTGTTTCAACAACAGTGGCGCATAGATGGCCTCGCCGGGGTGATCGTAACGCCAGGCGTGTTCAGCGCGCATATCTGCGGTGTGCTGTCGCCATGGGTTGATATCCAGCGGCTGCTCCAGCGCCGGTAAAAGCGCGTTGAGATCGCCCTGCAACGCGACATGCGCCTGACGCAGTTTGTTCATCTCCGCCGGGTCGATGTCCATATGGATCACTTTGGCATTCGGCGCAAAGGTGTTCAGCTTGCCGGTGACGCGGTCGTCAAAACGGGCGCCGACGGCGATGAGCAGGTCACACTCCTGCACTGCCAGGTTTGCCGCTTTGGTGCCGTGCATCCCTAACATGCCCAAATAGTATGGATAGTCCGCGTCGACCGCGCCCAATCCTTTCAGCGTGCAGGTGGCGGGCATTTGCGTTACTGCGATAAATTCGCGCAGGGCAGGAACAGCCTGCGCCATGCCCACGCCGCCGCCTACATACAGCATCGGCTGTTTCGCCTGCGCCAGCATCTGGCGAGCCTCTTCAACCTCCGTATGGGGAAACACGTTGTCGCTTTCAACGGTGGAGAAGTGCGGTTCCAGATCGCCGAGTGCAACCTGAATATCTTTCGGGATATCTACCAGAACCGGGCCAGGACGGCCAGAGCTGGCAACCTCGAACGCTTCGGCCATCACGCGCGGCAGCTCTTCGAGAGACTGAACGAGGAAGCTGTGTTTGGTGCAGGCAAGCGATAAACCAAGCACATCCACTTCCTGGAAAGCATCGGTGCCGATGAACGGAGAGGCCACCTGGCCGGTGATCGCCACCACGGGTACAGAATCGAGCAGCGCGTCAGCCAGGCCGGTGATCAGGTTCGTTGCGCCCGGACCGGAGGTGGCCATACAGACGCCTGTTTTACCGGTCGCACGGGCATAACCGATGGCGGCCATCGCTGCGCCCTGCTCGTGTCGGCACAAGAGGTGTTCCACGCCGCCGTCATACAGTGCATCGTAAATCGGCATAATTGCGCCACCCGGATAACCGAATACGGTTTCGACTCCCTGCGCGCGCAACGCATGTACTACCCATTGTGCCCCATTCATAGTTAGTTCCCCGTCATAAATCTGGAGAAACAGAATTTTGTGCTAGTCGTCATTCTCTGCTCCTCATTTAAGTTTTTTAGTCATAAAAAAACCCCCGGACCTTTCGGTGCGGGGGTCTTAGTTCGTTAAGGCTTGATTTCTAAGCCTTTCCTCGTCCAAGTGCAGCCCCGCACGGTGGGATAATAATCACCACCACGCTAATCACGACCAGGCTAATCACTCGTAGAAGGGCTGTCATTTTCAGTTCTTTTTGCATCTTGTTCGAAGGAATACCTAAAGAGTTACCACAGATATTTCATCTGACACAAGATTTTTTTATGACTCATTTCTGTAGCAGGCGAACTATTTCTTTCAAAATCGTTGTTTTATATAGGGAAAAAATAGAAATGAAGATTATTCATTTTTTTGTCCTGTTTCATCAGGCAAGGCGCGCATGATTTCTTTTCTGCGAGGCCGATTCCACCGACATGTAATGATTACATTTAGGCGCTAAAAGGCTGGAACGAGCGCCGTAATTCAGTGAATTAGCGCTAAACAGGAAAAAATGATGCTGGCATAGTCACCGCCAAGGAGGGCTTATGTCACTGTCAGTTGTTTATACACGCGCGGCCATCGGCGTGAAGGCACCGCTTATTTCTGTAGAGGTTCATTTAAGTAATGGACTGCCCGGACTGACGCTGGTCGGCTTACCCGAAACGACCGTTAAGGAGGCCAGGGATCGCGTGCGCAGCGCAATTATTAATAGCGGTTATGCTTTTCCGGCGAAGAAGATCACCATCAACCTTGCGCCCGCCGATTTGCCAAAGGAGGGAGGGCGATATGATTTACCTATTGCTATAGCGCTTCTCGCGGCTTCTGAACAGCTCAATACGTCAGGGTTAAGCTCGTGCGAGTTCGTGGGTGAATTAGCGCTTACAGGCGCGTTAAGAGGCGTTCCCGGAGCAATCTCGGGTGCGCTTGAAGCCATACGCGCGGGAAGGCAAATCATTGTGGCCAATGAAAATGCCTCTGAAGTCAGCCTTATCGCCGAAAAGGGGTGTCTTGTCGCGGGACATTTGCAGGAGGTTTGCGCCTGGCTGGAAGGCCGACACGAGCTTGCCGAGCCGCAGGAGAATGAGGAGGTAGTGGCAGATTCACCCGATGACCTCAGCGATATTATGGGTCAGGAACAGGGTAAGCGGGCGTTAGAAATAACGGCCGCGGGTGGGCATAACCTGCTACTGATAGGTCCGCCAGGCACGGGGAAAACGATGCTGGCGAGCAGGTTGAGCGGCCTGCTGCCCCCCCTCAATAATCACGACGCGCTGGAAAGCGCCGCGATATTTAGCCTGGTCAGTTCAATATCGCTGCATAAACAGTGGCGCCGCCGTCCTTTCCGCTCGCCACACCACAGTGCGTCTCTTACCGCGATGGTGGGCGGGGGCTCAATTCCCGGACCGGGTGAAATCTCACTGGCACACAACGGCATTCTGTTCCTGGATGAATTGCCAGAGTTTGAACGCCGCGTGCTGGATGCGTTGCGGGAGCCGATTGAATCCGGCGAAATCCATCTGTCTCGTACACGCGCCAAAATAAGCTACCCTGCGCAGTTTCAGCTGGTCGCCGCGATGAACCCTAGCCCAACGGGCCATTATCAGGGCAACCATAACCGCTGTACGCCGGAGCAGACGCTGCGCTATCTGAGTAAGCTGTCCGGCCCCTTCCTCGACCGTTTTGATTTATCTCTCGAGATCCCCCTGCCACCGCCCGGTCTGCTGAGGCAAACCGGTATCAAAGGCGAAAGCTCAGCAGCGGTGCGAGAACGGGTTATTGCGGCTCAGGCGCGGCAGTATGCTCGTCAGAACAGGCTGAATGCCCGGCTGGATAACAGCGGGATCCGACAGTTTTGCTCTCTCAACGCCGAAGATGCAGGCTGGCTGGAAGAGACACTGACGCGGTTTGGGCTATCCATTCGCGCGTGGCAGCGTTTGTTGAAAGTTGCGCGCACGGTCGCTGACGTGGAGGGCTGCCCCGGAATAGAGAGGCGACATTTGCAGGAGGCATTAAGCTACCGTGCGATCGATCGGCTGCTGTTGCATCTGCAAAAAATGCTGGCATAAAAAAAGGGGCCGTAGCCCCTTCTCTTCTTAATCGTCAGACTCGGTGTAGTCTTCTGCACCTTCCATCTGCGGCTTGCCGCCAGACAGCGTATGGAAACGCTTAGGACGCTTAATGCGAGCCATATACTTGATCCATACACGTTCTGCATCAGACTGCGGCTCACGCTCACCACGACAAACAGAGACAAACTGTTTTTCATCTTCGGTTGCCGGTTCGCGCTTACCCAGATCCAGCTCGTTAAAGGCATAACCATGGCGCTCAAGAAGTTGAGCTTCTTTGATAGTGAAATCGCCGTGACGAGAGAACCCGCGCGGATAATGTTTATTATCGAAAAAACGATTAGTCGTCGTAAAGCTTTCCGCCATCCTACACGCTCCTAATTCTTTGGCCGAGCTATTTATGGCGCGGAGTATTAGTTACGCTTGACAGAGTGTAAAACAAAACATTTAAATCATAACGACAAATAATTTTGTGGAGAAAGATGTGGATACGGAATTGCTAAAAACTTTCCTCGAAGTGAGCAGAACGCGACACTTTGGGCGAGCAGCTGAAGCCCTCTACCTGACGCAGTCAGCAGTCAGTTTTCGTATTCGACAGCTGGAAAATCAACTGGGTGTGAACCTTTTTACCCGCCATCGCAACAATATTCGTCTAACCCCGGCCGGTGAAAAGCTATTGCCTTATGCAGAAACCCTGATGAATACCTGGCAGGCAGCGCGAAAGGAGGTTGCGCACACCTCCCGGCATAATGAATTCTCGATCGGTGCCAGCGCTTCACTATGGGAATGCATGCTCAGCCAGTGGCTTATGCGGCTATATCGCACACACAACCATCTGCAATTTGAGGCGAGGATTGCGCAACGCCAGTCGCTGGTTAAGCAACTCCACGAGCGGCAGCTTGATCTGCTGATCACAACAGAAGCCCCCAAGATGGATGAATTTAGCAGCCAGATTGTTGGACAGTTTAGCCTGGCGCTCTATGCATCCGAGCCTGCAATGATGAAGGCCGACCTGAATTATTTACGCCTGGAATGGGGGCCTGATTTTCAGCAGCACGAGACGGGGTTAATTGCCAGCGATGATATCCCGCAACTCACGACAAGCTCTGCGGAGATCGCATGCCAGCATCTTCCCACACTGAAAGGCTGTACATGGTTACCTGTTCGCTGGGCGGATAATAAACCTGCACTCCATGTTGTCACCGATTCAACAACGCTCTCCAGGCCGCTGTATGCTATTTGGTTGCAAAACAGCGATAAGCAGTCGCAGATAAAAGATCTGTTAAAAACCAGCATACTGGATTAACGCAAAAGCCTGCGGAAACGCAGGCTGCTTATTCTTCAGGAAGGTGTTGAGCCGTTTTGCAGGCAAAAAAAAATCCTTTGCCGAAGCAAAGGATTCTATATGGCAGGGGCGGAGAGACTCGAACTCGCGACACCCGGTTTTGGAGACCGGTGCTCTACCAACTGAGCTACGCCCCTAAATTTTTTTGCCATTAAGCCTGCCCTTTGGGCAGGCTTAATGTCTTAATAAGTGGCGGAACGGACGGGACTCGAACCCGCGACCCCCTGCGTGACAGGCAGGTATTCTAACCGACTGAACTACCGCTCCACCGAATACTTCTGTAACCACCGGATTAATGCACCGGCTTAC
>NZ_JABMCU010000132.1:0-12600 GCF_013179605.1 Enterobacter sp. CM29
GGAAGAGGGCCGGGGTGAGGGGAAAAATTATATCGTAAAATATGAAACCGATTGCATATCCATATTTAAACCGCTATTTATCACTCCATTAACAAATACGCTTTTTATTCCTTCCCGGGTATTCCCGCAAATATTGAGCAAGGTCAAGCAGACCGCAAATTAATACGATTAACAACATCCCGTCACATTTTTATTATTGCTGATAAAAACTATTCTCATTATCATCGCAGTGTTGATTATTTAACCTCTCGTGGAATCAGGCGCTATGCAATTCACTCCAGAAAGTGCGTGGAAAATTATCGGTTTTACCCGTGAGATAAGCCCGGCCTATCGGCAGAAGCTACTGTCACTGGGCATGCTACCCGGCTCATCATTCCAGGTGGTGCGCGTGGCGCCGTTGGGCGATCCTGTTCATATCGAAACCCGACGCGTTAATCTGGTTCTGCGTAAAAAAGACCTCGCATTAATTGAAGTTGAATCTTTATCCCGTTAACAAGCCAGCGGTTTCAGTGAGTCTAAAACAATGAAAAAATTAACTATTGGCTTAATTGGCAATCCTAATTCCGGCAAGACAACCTTATTTAATCAGTTAACCGGCGCACGCCAGCGTGTGGGAAATTGGGCAGGCGTAACGGTTGAACGCAAAGAAGGCCAGTTCACCACGACAGATAATCAGGTCACGCTGGTTGATTTACCGGGGACCTATTCACTCACCACAATTTCATCTCAGACCTCTCTCGATGAGCAAATTGCCTGCCACTATATTCTGAGCGGCGACGCGGATCTGCTCATCAATGTGGTGGATGCCTCCAATCTCGAACGAAATCTGTACCTCACGCTACAGCTGCTGGAGCTGGGGATCCCCTGCATCGTGGCGCTTAACATGCTCGACATCGCC
This sequence comes from Enterobacter sp. CM29, assembly GCF_013179605.1. Classification (NCBI taxonomy): domain Bacteria; kingdom Pseudomonadati; phylum Pseudomonadota; class Gammaproteobacteria; order Enterobacterales; family Enterobacteriaceae; genus Enterobacter; species Enterobacter sp. CM29. Next base: position 899 of record NZ_JABMCU010000132.1, read on the forward strand.
GAGAAGCAAAAGCTGCGCATCGACGTCGACGCCCTCTCCGCCCGTCTGGGCTGCCCGGTGGTTCCGCTGGTTTCTACCCGCGCGCGCGGCATTGACGCCCTGAAGCTGGCAATTGACCGCCACACGGGCAATGCCGACGTCGAACTGGTGCACTACGCCCAGCCGCTGCTGCGCGAGGCCGGGCAGCTGGCGCAGGAGATGGACAACGCCATGCCCGCCAGACAGCGCCTGTGGCTTGGCCTGCAAATGCTGGAAGGCGATATCTACAGCCGCGCCTACGCAGGCGATGCGGCGGATAAACTGAGCGTTGCACAGGCTCGCCTGAGCGACGAGCTGGATGACCCGGCCCTGCATATTGCGGATGCGCGCTATCAGGCCATCGCCGCTATCTGTGACGTGGTCAGCAATGCATTAACCGCTGAACCCAGCCGCTTCACCGCCGCCGTGGATAAGATTGTGCTCAACCGCTTCCTCGGTTTGCCAATCTTTTTACTGGTGATGTACGTAATGTTCCTGCTCGCTATAAACATCGGCGGTGCATTACAACCCATCTTTGATGGCGGCTCTGTCGCTATCTTCGTGCACGGTATTCAGTGGCTGGGCTACACCCTCCACTTCCCGGAATGGTTGACCATCTTCCTTGCGCAGGGGATCGGCGGCGGGATCAACACCGTCCTGCCGCTGGTACCGCAGATCGGCATGATGTACCTGTTCCTCTCCTTCCTTGAAGATTCCGGTTACATGGCACGCGCCGCCTTCGTGATGGACCGCCTGATGCAGGCGCTGGGGCTGCCGGGGAAATCCTTCGTGCCGCTGATTGTCGGTTTTGGCTGTAACGTGCCGTCAGTCATGGGCGCGCGTACGCTGGACGCACCGCGCGAACGCCTGATGACCATCATGATGGCGCCGTTCATGTCCTGCGGCGCACGTCTGGCGATCTTCGCGGTCTTTGCCGCGGCGTTCTTTGGTCAGGAAGGGGCGCTTGCCGTCTTCTCCCTGTATGTGCTGGGTATCGTGATGGCTATTCTCACCGGCCTGATGCTGAAGCACACCATCATGCGTGGCGAAGCGTCGCCGTTCGTGATGGAACTGCCGGTTTATCACGTTCCGCATCTGAAAAGCCTGATTATTCAAACCTGGCAGCGCCTGAAGGGCTTTGTTCTGCGCGCCGGTAAGGTGATTGTAGTGGTCAGCATTTTCCTGAGCGCCCTGAACAGCTTCACCCTGAGCGGCCAGGCAGCGGACAACATTAATGACTCTGCCCTTGCCTCCGTCAGCCGGATCATTACGCCGATCTTCAAACCGATTGGCGTACAGGAAGACAACTGGCAGGCAACCGTGGGCCTGTTCACCGGCGCGATGGCAAAAGAGGTGGTTGTCGGCACCCTGAACACGCTCTACACCGCGGAAAACATCCAGGAAGAGGAGTTCAACCCGGCAGAGTTCAGCCTCGGTGACGAACTTCTGGGTGCAGTAGAAGAGACCTGGCAGAGCCTGAAAGACACCTTCAGCCTGAGCGTGCTGGCGAACCCGATTGAAGCCAGCAAAGGCGACGGCGTAATGGCGACCGGAGCAATGGGCGTGATGGGCCAGAAATTTGGCAGCGCGTCGGCGGCCTACAGCTACCTGATCTTCGTCCTGCTCTATATTCCGTGCATCTCGGTCATGGGCGCCATTGCCCGTGAGTCCAGCCGCGGCTGGATGGGCTTCTCCATTCTGTGGGGGCTGAACATTGCCTACTCGCTGGCGACCGTGTTTTATCAAACCGTCAATTACAGCCAGCACCCGCGCTACAGCCTGGTCTGTATCCTCGCGGTGATCCTGTTTAACGTGATGGTGATTGGCCTGCTGCGCCGGGCGCGTAGCCGCGTTGACGTTAACCTGCTGGCAACGCGCAAAACCCCAACGACCTGCTGTAGTAGCCCTGCGGGCGACTGTCACTGAGGGGAAAAAAGATGGCATCGTTGATTCAGGTTCGTGACCTACTGGCGTTACAGGGACGAATGGAGGCGAAGCAGCTCAGCCTCAGCCTGCATACGCCGCAGCCGATGATCGATGCCATGCTGGAAAGGCTGGAGGCGATGGGGAAAGCCATGCGCATTCAGGAAGAGCCGGACAGTTGTCTGTCCGGCAGTTGTAAAAGTTGTCCGGAAGGTAAAGCCTGCCTCAGGGAGTGGTGGGCGCTTCGCTGATAAAATTGGACAGCGCCGAACAAAACTCAGCAGGATGAGAGATGAACGGCGCATGTGCCGCTTTGGCAACCACCATTGATTCACTCTCCGGCCACAGCGCATCCAGCAGCGGAACCACCTTGCGCGGGACCAGCCCATCCAGATAGCCATAAATACGCAGATGCGGCACCGTCAGTGACGCCAGCGGCTCACGCAAATCGGCCGTTTTCAGGATCTCCAGTCCACCGTTCAGCACCTCAACCTCCGGCATCGGCAGGGAAAGCACCGTATGCTTCAGCATTCGCGCGTCCTGACGGGCGGTTTCTGTTCCCATCGTCTGCAACGCCAGGAAACGCTCCACCGTCCGCTGGAAATCTTCGCTCAACTGGTGCTGGAACCCGGCCAGCACCTCAGGTTTGATGCCCGGCCACGCCTCGCGGGCGCTGAAACAGGGTGATGAGGCAACGGTGATCAGCGCCTGCACCCGCTCAGGATGGCGCAGCGCAATCTGGCTTGCCACCAGCCCGCCCAGGCTCCAGCCGAGCCAGACGGCTTTTTGCGGCGCCGCTTCCAGAACCTGCTCCGCCATGTCCTCGAGCGTCATCGCGCCGTAGCCGTGGCTACGGCCATACCCCGGCAGATCCACCAGGTGTACCGTAAATTGCGAGGCCAGTTCCTCACTTATGCAACGCCACACTTCGGCGTTCAGTCCCCATCCGTGCAGCAGCACAAGATGACAATTTCCCGTCCCAACGGTCTGCCACCACAGCGTCTTCATCAGTTAACGTTCTCTTTTTTCACATGGAGGTTGCGTATGCTAACAGTGCCCGGCTTGTGCTGGCTATGCCGAATGCCACTTGCGCTGAGCGCGTGGGGCGTCTGTTCCGTTTGCACGGGAGCGCTGGGTTACCTGAAGGGCTGTCCGCAATGCGGCTTGCCTGCCGTAAGCCAGACGCTCCCCTGTGGTCGATGCCTGAAAAAAGCGCCGCCGTGGAGCGCGCTGGTGGCGGTGGATGATTACGTTTTGCCGCTGAGTCGTCTGGTTCATCAGTTTAAGTTTTCCAGCCAGTTCGCGCTGGCGCAGCCACTGGCACGCCTGTTATTACTGGCGGTATTGCAGGCGCGAAGAACGCGTGGGCTACCGTCGGTCGACACGCTCGTGAACGTGCCACTCTTTCAGCGTCGGCACTGGCGGCGGGGATACAATCAGAGCGACCTGCTGTGCCGTCCGCTCGCCCGCTGGCTGGGTTGCCGGTACCCCGCCTCTGCGCTGAAACGTATTCATGCCACTGCCGTTCAGCACCGGCTCAACGCCCGGTCGCGCAAAAGAAACCTGAAAAACGCCTTTCGCCTTGAATTGCCGGTCAACGGTCTCCATATCGCGATTGTGGATGATGTCGTCACCACGGGCAGTACCGTGGCTGAACTTTCCCGACTGCTTTTGCAAAGCGGCGCCGCGTCAGTTCAGGTATGGTGTCTGTGCCGTACCTTGTAGCCCTTCTTCAATGGGCGTATGATTATACCCAGGTAATTTAGTCAACTATTAGGCCAAAGCTATGATCCGTATTTCCGATTCTGCACAAGCGCACTTTGCCAAACTGCTGGCAAATCAGGAAGAAGGGACGCAGATCCGCGTGTTTGTGATCAATCCAGGCACTCCGAATGCAGAATGTGGTGTCTCTTATTGTCCTCCGGATGCTGTGGAAGCAACTGACACTGCCCTTAAATTTGAACAGCTCACCGCATACGTTGATGAGCTGAGCGCGCCGTATCTTGAAGATGCGGAGATTGATTTCGTCACCGACCAGCTGGGTTCTCAGCTGACGCTGAAGGCGCCAAACGCGAAGATGCGTAAAGTCTCTGACGATGCCCCGCTGATGGAGCGTGTGGAATATCTGCTGCAATCGCAGATCAACCCGCAGCTGGCCGGCCACGGTGGACGTGTTTCCCTGATGGAAATCACCGAAGATGGTCTGGCGATCCTGCAATTCGGCGGCGGCTGTAACGGCTGCTCCATGGTCGATGTAACCCTGAAAGAAGGGATCGAGAAGCAGCTGCTGAACGAATTCCCGGAACTGAAAGGCGTGCGCGATCTGACCGAACACCAGCGCGGCGAGCACTCTTACTACTAATTCAGTGCCCGTCTGTATTGCCCGGTGGCGCTGCGCTTACCGGGCCTGCTTTTTCTTGCCTCCCCCTCTATATGTTGACCTGCGTCTCATAATTCAAATTTTGCCTCCCTGGGTGATTCTCAATCACGTCATGTTACCCGTATCATTCCCATGGGCACTCAACACCCTTATAACAGCCGACTAAACTTATCGTTTTCGCAGGCATCAGTATGAGTGCCGTTAATACTCTGTTCCCAGTTGGGACAACCGGAATTTGTCGTTGAAACAATGACGTTACCCATAACAATTCAAAGGCCAGGTCAATCATGCCATTAGTCATCGTCGCTATCGGTGTTGTGTTATTACTGCTCTTGATGATCCGCTTCAAAATGAACGGATTTATCGCTCTGGTTCTGGTGGCACTTGCAGTCGGTCTGATGCAGGGAATGCCGCTGGTTAAAGTTATCAGCTCCATTAAAGCCGGTGTCGGCGGTACGCTCGGCAGCCTGGCGCTGATCATGGGCTTCGGCGCCATGCTCGGTAAAATGCTCGCGGACTGCGGTGGCGCGCAGCGTATTGCCACTACCCTTATCGATAAATTTGGCAAGCAGCACATCCAGTGGGCGGTGGTGTTAACCGGTTTTACCGTCGGTTTCGCACTGTTCTATGAAGTGGGCTTCGTCCTGATGCTGCCGCTGGTGTTCACCATCGCCGCTGCCGCCAACATCCCGCTGCTGTTCGTAGGCGTACCGATGGCTGCGGCGCTGTCCGTCACCCACGGCTTCCTGCCGCCGCATCCGGGTCCAACGGCTATCGCTACCATCTTCCACGCCGACATGGGTAAAACCCTGCTGTTCGGTACGATTCTGGCGATCCCAACGGTTATCCTGGCCGGTCCTGTTTATGCGCGCTTCCTGAAAGGCATTGATAAGCCCATCCCGGAAGGCCTGTACAGCGCCAAAACCTTCACAGATGCAGAGATGCCTGGCTTTGGCGTCAGCGTCTGGACCTCTCTGGTGCCGGTGATCCTGATGGCAATGCGTGCCGTAGCAGAGATGGTTCTGCCGAAAGGTCACGCGTTCCTGTCCGTTGCGGAGTTCCTGGGCGACCCGGTGATGGCAACGCTGATTGCGGTCCTGATCGCCATGTTCACCTTCGGTCTTAACCGTGGTCGTTCCATGGATCAGATCAACGACACGCTGACCTCTTCCATCAAAATCATTGCCATGATGCTGCTGATCATCGGCGGTGGCGGCGCGTTTAAGCAGGTGCTGGTCGACAGCGGCGTGGATAAATACATTGCTGCCATGATGCACGAAACCAACGTCTCCCCGCTGCTGATGGCGTGGTCTATCGCCGCCGTTCTGCGTATTGCGCTGGGTTCTGCGACCGTTGCGGCGATCACCGCGGGCGGCATCGTTGCACCGCTGATTGCCACGACGGGCGTCAGCCCTGAGCTGATGGTTATCGCGGTCGGTTCCGGTAGCGTGATTTTCTCCCACGTGAACGATCCGGGCTTCTGGCTGTTCAAGGAGTACTTCAACCTGACCATCGGTGAAACCATCAAGTCCTGGTCCGCGCTGGAGACCATTATTTCGGTGTGTGGCCTGGTCGGGGTGCTGCTGTTGAATATGGTGGTCTGATGCCCTAAGTCGGGTGGCGGCTACGCCTTACCCGACCTACATGAGCACGACCTGATAATAAAAAACCCGCCACTGGCGGGTTTTTTATTACTTCTTACCGGCTGCTTTTCGCCGTTTATCCAAATCCTTAATCAGCCTGTTCACTCCGTCATCGGCGAACATCGCTTCAAGCGTAGTGGACAGCTTGCGACGCCAGTTTTTGTACTGATAGCTGGTGCCGGGAATGTTTACCGGCTCCGCCATATCAATCCAGTCTTCCGGTTGCAGACCGAGCAACGCGCTGTTGCTGTCGGCAATATAGCGCTGTAAGCCACGGTTAAGCGTTGGCGTCATCGACATCAGCGACGCCTTATGCCCGGCGCGCTTCGGCAGACAGCCATGCTTATGCAGCGCATCCAGCAGCCCCTGTTTCGCCAGCTCGCGATCCTGATACAACCCACGCAGAACCTCTTCATCCGGGTAGAGACCCAGCGTTTTGCCGAGCGTCAGGTCGCCGCTTTCCCAGTAGCCTCTGAGCGTAGGAAGATCATGCGTCGTCGCGACTGCCATTGACTGTTCAGGGTACGCTTTCGGCGCGCGGAAGGTTTTCTCATGGTCGTTTTCAAAATAGAGCACTTTGTAGGAGTAAACCCCGCTGTCGCGGAGCTTGCTGACAATCTCAACCGGCACGGTACCGAGATCTTCGCCAATCACCATGCACTGATGACGTTTACTCTCCAGCGCGAGGATTGAGAGCAGATCGTCCACCGGATACTGCACGTACGCCCCGTGATCGGCCGTTTCACCGTACGGGATCCACCACAGACGCAGCACGGACATCACATGGTCGATACGCAACGCGCCGCAGTTCTGCATGTTAGCGCGCAGCAGATCGATAAACGGCTCGTAGGCACGCGCCGCCATCACGTGTGGATCCATCGGCGGCAAGCCCCAGTTCTGACCAAGCGGGCCCAGAATATCCGGCGGCGCACCGACGGAGGCTTTCAGACAGTAAAGTTCACGGTCACACCAGGTCTCCGCCCCGCCTTCCGCCACGCCGACGGCCAGATCGCGATACAGACCGATCGGCATGTTATAGCCCTGACTCACCTGCCAGCAGGCAGCAAACTGGCTGTACGCCAGCCACTGCAACCAGAGATAGAAATCCACCTCGTCGGCATGCGTCTCACAGAACGCCTTCACTTCCGGGGTATCCACGGACTGATACGCTTCCGGCCACACCGGCCAGCCCCAGCGCATCTCATCCTCCTGGACCTGATACGCATGCAGCGCATCAAACGCAGCCTGCCAGTAAAGGCTCTCGCCTTCCTGCATCACAAACTGGCGGAAGGCTGCCATCTGCTCGTCGTCACGCTTCGCAAAGCCCTTCCATGCCAGACGCAGCGCCGCCATTTTCAGCGCGGTCACGGAGGCATAATCGACCCAGTCCGCATCGCGGGCCTGTTTCAGCATCTGTTGGGTGGTGTCCAGCTTCCACCACGCCTGCGCCTCTTTGCTGTTTTTGAAATCGTCTAACGCGTTAACGTCGATGTAGATCACGTTCAGCCAGCGGCGGGAAGACGGGCTGTACGGGCTGGCGCTTTCCGGATTCGCCGGATAGAGGGCGTGGATCGGGTTGAGGCCGATAAATGCCCCGCCGCGCTCACCAACAGATGCCAGCATCTTTTTCAGGTCGCCAAAATCGCCAATGCCCCAGTTGTTGTCTGAACGCAAGGTGTAAAGCTGCACACAGGCGCCCCACAGCTTTTTGCCTTCGAGTAGCGCCTGCGGCTCATAGCAGCGCTTCGGCGCGACGATCACCCGACAGTGGAAGCGGCTGTCATTCTGGGTGAGCGTCAGGCTGTGATAGCCCTCCGGCAGCTTCGCCGGAAGGGTGAGGGTTTTGCCGCCGGTGGCATGGCCTTTATGCTGATGCCCCTCTTCGGTGGTGAGCAGCCAGCTGAACTCGCCGCGTCCTTCCACCGCCAGCGGCATCTTTTTGCCCGCGGTAAAGACCTTCACGTTCGGTACCGGCGCTCCCGACGCTTTCGTGTCGGATTTGTGCATGGCATCCAGCAAACGTCTTTTGGTGTCCGCACCAATAGACTGCGGTTTGCCGTGCGCATTGATGTAACTGAGGCTAATTCCCGCCGCCTGCGCGGCACTGTCCAGACGTTTACTCTCCATCGCGCTTCCTTAGCGTTTTGCCTGCCAGATACGAGCCTGATAATCACGGATTGAGCGGTCAGAGCTGAACATACCGCAGCGCGCGGTGTTCAGGATACACGCGCGGGTCCAGGCATCCTGGTCGCGATACAGCACGTCGACCTGCTTCTGCGCTTCAACGTAAGCGGTGAAGTCCGCCATCACCAGGTACGGGTCGCCGCCCTGTTTGTCCATGCTGTTCAGCATCTGGTCAAACGCGTGCTTGTCGCCGTCGCTGTACTTTCCGCTTTCCAGCTCTTTCAACACCGCATCCAGCACTTTGTCTTTTTTACGCCATTTCACCGGGTCGTACCCTTTGGCTTTGATGGCTTTCACTTCTTCAACAGTATGGCCGAAGATAAAGATGTTCTCTTCACCGACCTTCTCGGCGATTTCAACGTTCGCACCGTCCAGCGTGCCGACGGTCAGCGCGCCGTTCAGGGCCAGCTTCATGTTGCCGGTGCCGGACGCTTCTTTACCGGCGGTAGAGATCTGCTCGGAAATATCCGCCGCCGGGATCAGCATTTCAGCCGCAGAGACGCAGTAGTCCGGCAGGAACACCACCTTCAGCTTGTCGCCCACTTTCGGATCGTTGTTGACCGCCGCCGCCACTTTATTAATGGCAAGGATAATGTTTTTCGCCAGGTAGTAGCCCGGCGCCGCTTTCGCACCGAACAGGAACACGCGCGGGACGCGGTCGGCCTGAGGGTTCTCGCGGATCTCTTTGTACAGCGCCAGAATGTGCAGCAGGTTCAGGTGCTGACGTTTGTACTCGTGCAGGCGTTTGATCTGGATATCGAAAATCGCATTTGGGTTAATTTCAATTCCGGTACGCATTTTCACGAACTCGGCCAGACGTACCTTGTTCTCCAGCTTAATGGCGCGGTACTGCTCGCGGAACTTCGCGTCGTCAGCGTATTTTTCCAGGTTGATGAGCTGGTCCAGATCGTTGGCCCACTCTTTCTTCAGGGTCTTGTCCAGCAGGCCGGCCAGCAGCGGGTTGCACTGTTTGATCCAGCGACGCGGCGTAATGCCGTTGGTCACGTTGTGGAATTTGGTCGGCCACAGCTGGTGGTATTCCGGGAAGAGGTCTTTCACCACCAGATCCGAGTGCAGCGCGGCCACGCCGTTCACCGCAAAGCCGCTTACCACGCACATGTTCGCCATGCGCACCTGTTTGTTGTGTACCACGGCCAGCTTCGCCCAGACGGCTTTGTCGCCCGGCCAGGTTTTCTCCACCAGCGTTTTGAACTGGTCGTTAATCTTATTGATGATCTGCATATGGCGCGGCAGCAGCGTTTTCACCAGCTTCTCATCCCAGCACTCCAGCGCTTCTGGCATCAGGGTGTGGTTGGTGTAGGCGAAGGTACGGCTGGTGATGGCCCAGGCGTCGTCCCAGCTCAGCTGATGCTCGTCGATCAGCACGCGCAGCAGTTCCGGGATGGCAATGGTTGGGTGCGTGTCGTTGAGCTGAATAACTTCGAAGTCCGGCAGCTGCGCCAGCTTGCGGCCCGCCAGGTGGTGGCGGCGCAGAATGTCCGCCACGGAGCAGGCGCACTGGAAGTATTGCTGCATCAGGCGCAGCTTTTTACCCGCCAGATGGTTGTCGTTCGGGTAGAGCACTTTGGTCAGCTTCTCGGCGTCGATACCCTGCTGCTCGGCGCGCAGGAAATCACCGTCATTGAATTTAGTCAGGTTGAATGGATGCGCGTGCTTCGCCTGCCACAGACGCAGCGGCTGCGCCACGCCGTTACGGTAGCCGAGCACCGGCAGATCCCAGGCTTCACCGGTAATGGTGAACGCTGGTTCCCAGAGCCCCTGCTTCGTGACTTTCCCGCCAATCCCGACCTGCACATCCAGCTGTGCGTTGTGGCGGAACCACGGGTAAGTATTACGATGCCAGTCGTCCGGCGCTTCCATCTGGTGGCCGTCAGCGAACGACTGGCGGAACAGACCGTACTGGTAGTTCAGACCATAGCCAATGGCCGACTGGCCCACGGTTGCCATGGAATCCAGGAAGCAGGCTGCCAGACGTCCCAGACCGCCGTTACCCAGCGCCGGATCAATCTCTTCTTCCAGCAGATCGGTCAGGTTGATGTCGTGTTCTTTCAGCACGTCGCCGACGTCCTGATACCAGCCAAGGTTCAGCAGATTGTTACCCGTCAGACGGCCAATCAGGAACTCCATCGAAATGTAGTTGACGTGACGCTGGCCTTTCACAGGCTTCGTCGCGGGCTGAGCGTCCAGCTGCTCTGCGAGCGCCCCGCTCACCGCCTGCCACCACTGGTGAGGCGTCATCTCGTTTGCAGCATGAAGGCCAAAACGCTGCCACTGACGCGTCAGGGCAGCCTGGAATTGAGCTTTGTTGAAAGTAGGCTGTGACATAGGGAATCGGCATCCTGTAGAGAGAAAACACATTTGGCGTTAGTGTGCCTGGCTCATTGCGCCTCTTCCTCCTCCTGTCGGGGATTAGGCAGGGAGGAGTAGCGGGGATGAGCATAAAAGTGTGATCGAGGCCACTGTGTAAGTGTGCGCTTCGCTGAAAAAGCGATCCCGGAAGAGCGTCAAAGAAATGAAATGCAGTTTCGGAGGAAATTAATCATCGCTGAAATGATTACTTACGTAGAATAATATTTCTCACGTACAGCGGCTTTCCAGCAACACTATTAAGCCAGAGCAACTTTCCCCAAAGTTAATTAACTTCACCGTCATTATCTCTTTCTGAAACCAGTTTCAGCGCAACCGCGCGCCATGCAGACAAGCCAGTAACAGCGCGGCATCCAGCCATTTATGAAAAGTTCCACCAATGATGAGAATGTTTTGTGACAGAGTGCAAATTCAGAGCCTCCAAACCCAGACATAACTTGCAATAGTTCCTCTATTGGCCGAACTTATAGATATTAATTACGAAGCGCAAAAAAATAAATTCTCTCGTTCCCCACAGTGAAGTGAAAACTATGTTGATTCCGTCCAAATTAAGTCGCCCGGTTCGTCTTGACCATACTGTGGTCCGCGAGCGCCTGCTGGCTAAACTTTCCGGTGCGCATAATTTCCGACTGGCGCTGGTTACGAGTCCTGCGGGTTATGGAAAAACAACGCTCATTTCGCAATGGGCGGCAGGTAAAAGCGATCTTGGCTGGTACTCCCTGGATGAAGGTGATAACCAGCAGGAGCGTTTTGCCAGCTATTTAATTGCCGCGATTCAGCAGGCAACCAACGGACACTGCGTCACCAGCGAGGTGATGGTGCAAAAGCGCCAGTACGCCAGCCTGTCCTCTCTGTTCTCCCAGCTGTTTATCGAACTGGCCGAATGGCATCGCCCGCTGTATGTGGTGATTGATGATTATCATCTGATCACCAACCCGGTTATTCACGAGTCCATGCGGTTCTTCCTGCGCCATCAGCCGGAAAACCTGACGCTGGTCGTCCTGTCGCGCAACCTTCCGCAGCTGGGCATTGCCAACCTGCGGGTGCGCGATCAGCTACTGGAAATTGGCAGTCAGCAGCTGGCCTTTACCCATCAGGAAGCGAAACAGTTCTTTGACTGCCGTCTGACTTCTCCGATTGAGGCGTCGGAAAGCAGCCGCCTGTGT
>NZ_JABMCU010000133.1:0-12435 GCF_013179605.1 Enterobacter sp. CM29
ATTGTCTGATAAATTGTTAAAGAGCAGTGCCGCTACGTTTTCGCTGCGGCGCGGGGTGTGCATATTACGCTTTCCCGCTTCAGAGTCAAGCGTTTATTTTGCTTTTCTCTGCTGACCCGGCGGCGTGTGTGCCGTTGTTCCGTGTCAGTGGAGGCGCATTATAGGGAGTTCTTCTGAAGTGACAAGCACTAAATACAAAAAACTTTTCGTTCGCTCACTTTTCAAACTCAACGCTTATTTAACCCGCGAATCGTCCGTTAAACGTGCAATTTCACGGGCAAAACTGGCCACTTGATCCCAGTCGGTATAAACCACTTCTTTACGCGTATCCGTTTCCCCGCCCGTCATCTTCATGATCAGGCGGATCATAAAGCGGTCATACCAGCGGTAACGCGGATAACGCAGCGCGCCCGCAAAGACAGAACAGATATCGGGCTGCCATGGCGAGCTCAGCAAAAACTTGCGCGTATAGCTGTTAGTCTGCGGTGTACGCTTCTCTGCTTTACGGGCAACCAGGTTGACCGAGTAAAACGCGCCGGGCAGCTTAGCGAGCTCCGCCGTATGCTTTTTCACAAAGCGATCCAGCGCCGGATGGAAATGACCGTAACGAATTGAAGCGCCAATGACCACACGGTCGTAATCCTGCCAGGCAAGCTGTTCAGTGCGATTCAGGTTCACCACATCAGAATAAATGCCCAGCTCTTTGAGTTCAGAAGCCAGATATGAAGCAATCTCACGCGTTTGCCCATCACGCGTTGAGAAAAGAATTAACGTTTTCACCAATGTCTCCTTACTCACGCCAGAATGTTGGGGTAAACAGCACCAGCAGCGTAAAGACCTCAAGACGACCAAACAGCATATTGGCGATTAAGATCCACTTTGCCACCGGGTTCATACTGGCGAAATTATCCGCCACGACACCCAGCCCCGGCCCCAGGTTGTTTAACGTTGCCACCACAGAGGCGAAGGCAGAGAAATCATCCACGCCCGTGGCGATAATCGCCAGCATACTGACAATAAAGACCAGCGCATAAGCGGAGAAGAATCCCCACACCGCTTCGAGGATACGCTCCGGCAGTGCACGATTGCCCAGCTTGATGCTGTAAACCGCATTCGGGTGGACGAGACGTTTAAGTTCACGGTTCCCCTGCTTGAACAGCAGCAGAATACGGATCACCTTCAGGCCGCCGCCCGTCGACCCGGCACAGCCGCCGATAAACGCAGAGCACAACAGCAGCACCGGCAGGAACAGCGGCCAACGCGCAATACTGTCCGTGGTGAAACCGGCGGTTGTCGCCATCGATACCACCTGGAAGAAGGCCTGGTTCAGGGTCGTGACCGCCGAGTTATAGACATCGTGGAACCACAGTACCAGGGTACAGATGATCACCAGGGTCAACTGGACGCCAATAAACATCCGGAATTCCGGGTCGCGCCAGTACACCTTCAGGCTCCGGCCGCTAAGCAACGAGAAGTGTAGACCGTAGTTACAGCCTGAGATCAGCAAAAAGATGGCAATGATGGTATTGATCGTCGGGCTGTCGAAGTACCCAACGCTGGCATCGTGGGTGGAGAACCCGCCGATAGCGATAGTGGCAAAGCTGTGCCCGATGGCATCAAACGCAGGCATCCCGGCAAACCACAGCGCCAGCGCGCAGGCCACCGTCAGCAGGACATAAATAAGCCAAAGGGTTTTCGCCGTCTCCGCAATACGCGGGCGCATCTTGTTATCTTTCAACGGGCCGGGCATTTCAGCCCGGTAAAGCTGCATCCCCCCGACGCCCAGAATCGGCAGGATAGCCACCGCCAGCACGATGATCCCCATACCGCCGAACCACTGGAGCATCTGCCGGTAAAAGAGAATTGCATGCGGGAGTGAATCCAGCCCCACAAGCGTGGTGGCCCCGGTGGTCGTTAATCCGGAGAACGATTCAAAAAACGCATCCGTGACGGTGAGATTCGGTTGTTCAGAGAAGATAAACGGCAGCGCACCCACGCTTCCCAGTACCGTCCAGAACAGGACCACGATCAGAAAACCCTCCCGGGATTTCAGTTCACCTTTCTCACGGCGGTTTGGCCACCACAGCAGGGAGCCAATCGTCAGCGCGACAAAAAAGGTTTGCGTAAATGCACGCCCCGCGCCGTCCCGGTAGATGAGCGCCACCAGTCCGGGAATGATCATTGTCCCGGAGAAAAGTATGACCAGCAATCCAACGATTCGGGTAATGGCACGAAAATGCATCTCTGCCGCTTCCTTAGGTATTCAAAATTGTGAGGTGGGGATTATTCTTCAATCGGCAGTAATTGCAATGAACCGCGACTAAAATCAGCGAGTTTTGCTGAAAAAGCAGCCAGTTCCGCCTGAGGAAGCGCCACGCGTAATTGCACCATTGCCTGATAATCACTGTGTGCGATGACGCCGTTAAACTGTTTAAGCAGTGCTTCGATACCCGATAGCTGGGCGTAATCGCATAACAAAGTATATTCCGTAAGTGGCGTTTTGCGGGTTGTTATCAGCAGATTAAGCGCCTGCTGGACACCCCCTCCGTAGGCTTTCACCAGCCCTCCGGTGCCTAACAAAATGCCCCCGTAGTAGCGGACCACGACGGCGGTGATTTCACCCACGCCGCTGCCCATCAACTGGGATAGCATCGGTTTTCCGGCCGTACCCGCCGGTTCACCGTCGTCAGAAAACCCGAGCTGCTGTGAGTCGTCTGGCGGCCCTGCGACCCACGCCACACAGTGATGGCGGGCATCGGGGTGCTGCGCGCGGACGGACTCGACGAACGCCTTCGCCGCCTCCACGCCGTCAGTATGCGCCAACAGCGTGATAAAGCGGCTTTTCTTGATTTCCTCAACAAAGGTGACCGGCTCGGCCGGTATCAGCCAGCTTTCCATCAGGCCAGCTTCAGATCTCGCGTCATGTTCTCGATGCTGTTCTCGTGAATAACCACGTTATCTTCGATACGAATGCCGCCATACGGCTTCAGCGCTTCAATTTTCTCCCAGTTGAAGTGCTTGCTGAACTGCCCTTCGCGCCACGGCGCCAGCAGGGATTCAATAAAGTAGATACCCGGCTCGATGGTCAATACCATACGCGGCGCCAGAACGCGGGTGCAGCGCAGATAAGGATATTTAGACGGTGCCGCCAGGTGCGTACCGGTATCATCCTGCATAAAGCCCGCGACGTCATGAACCTGTAAACCCAGCGGGTGGCCGATACCGTGCGGCATAAATGGCCCGGTCAAATCGTTCTCAACCATCGCCTCTTCGCTCATGTCTTTGACAATCTGATGCTTACGCAGCAGTTTAGCGATGCGCTGATGGAACTGGATGTGATAATCCACATAGCTGGTTCCGGCCTTCATGGTGCCAATCAGCGCCAGCTGTTCATCGTTCACGTCTTTGATCAATTGCGCAAAATCAGTATCCGCATTCGCCGCCCAGGTACGGGTCAGGTCTGCCGCATAGCCATTGTACTCAGCCCCCGCGTCCAGCAGGAAGCTGCGCATCTCAGCCGGAACCTGATGATCCAGTTTGGTGTAGTGCAGAACCGAGGCATGTTCATTCAGCGCCACGATGTTGCTGTACGGCACGTCGGTATCGCGGTGGCCGGTCGCCGTCAGGTAGGCCTGATTGATATCGAACTCGCTCATACCGGACTGGAACGCTTCGTGCGCCGCACGGTGGCCATTCACCGCCGTTTTTTGCGCTTCACGCATGCAGTAAAGTTCGTAGTCGGTCTTGTAGGCGCGATAGTAGTGCAGATAATCCAGCACGCCTTTCGGGTTGAGTTTATCTGCCGGAATATCCAGACCCAGCGCACGCTCAGGAACCGGACCAATGTAGCCGATGTTCCCACGCGCCGCTGGCAACTGGCTGCCAATGCCGTCTGCTTTTGGCAGCGCAATCACGTCAATTTCTTCGGTCCAGAATGAGGTCGGCAGCGGCTCCACGTTGTGCCAGTAATCGACCGGCAGGTAGAACCACAGTTTCGGCTTGTTCACGCCATCCACCAGCAGCCAGCAATTTGGAACCTGCGTGACAGGCACCCAGGCTTTAAACTGCGGGTTAACCTTGAAGGGATAAGCGTGGTCATCAAGAAAAGTATTCATCAGCTCGCCGGAGTGGATCAGCAGGGCATCCAGCTTGAAGCGGGCCAGTACATCGCGGGTACGTTCCTGTAGGGTAACGATATGATTTTTATAAAGCGAAGCCAGTGAGTCCATCATTCTTCCTTTCGTTTTTTTGACCTCAAGTCATCGCATCTTAGCACACCTCACTCCGGCTGCGTGATTTCCACCGACCGTGATCAGCGCAGCAATTTCTTAATGACTAATTTGCATTTTATTAACATAAATTCCACACTCCGTTTCATCTGGTATGACCAGATCCAATTGCTGGATTCAGGAGACCGACATGCTCTACAAAGGCGACACCCTGTACGTAGACTGGCTGGAAGATGGCATTGCCGAACTGGTGTTCGATGCCCCCGGCTCAGTGAACAAGCTTGATACCGCGACGGTGGCCAGTCTTGGCCAGGCGCTGGATGTACTTGAAAAGCAATCAGATTTGAAAGGGCTGCTGCTGCGCTCCAACAAAGCGGCCTTTATCGTTGGCGCGGATATCACCGAATTCCTGTCGCTGTTCCTGGTGCCCGAAGAACAGCTGAGCCAGTGGCTGCACTTTGCGAACAGCGTCTTTAATCGTCTGGAAGATCTGCCTGTCCCGACCCTTTCTGCCGTTAACGGTTACGCGCTGGGCGGCGGCTGCGAATGCGTGTTAGCCACTGATTACCGTCTGGCGACCCCAGACCTGCGCATCGGCCTGCCGGAAACCAAACTGGGCATTATGCCGGGCTTTGGTGGCTCGGTGCGTATGCCGCGCATGCTGGGCGCCGACAGCGCGCTGGAGATCATTGCCGCGGGTAAAGACGTCGGCGCAGAACAGGCGCAGAAAATTGGCCTGGTCGACGGCGTTGTAAAACCTGAGAAGCTTGTTGAAGGCGCACTCGCCATTCTGCGTCAGGCCATTAACGGCGACCTCGACTGGAAAGCCAAACGTCAGCCGAAGCTGGAGCCGTTGAAGCTCAGCAAAATTGAAGCCACCATGAGCTTCACCATCGCCAAAGGCATGGTGATGCAGACGGCGGGTAAACACTACCCGGCGCCGATCACGGCGGTGAAAACCATTGAAGCGGCAGCCCGTCTGGGCCGTGATGACGCTCTGAAGCTTGAAAACCAGAGCTTTGTCCCGCTGGCGCACACCAACGAAGCCCGCGCGCTGGTTGGTATCTTCCTTAACGATCAGTTCGTGAAAGGCAAAGCCAAACAACTCACCAAAAACGTTGAAACGCCAAAACACGCGGCGGTACTCGGCGCGGGCATTATGGGGGGCGGCATCGCCTATCAGTCTGCCTGGAAAGGCGTGCCGGTGGTGATGAAGGACATCAACGAGAAATCCCTGACGCTGGGCATGACCGAAGCGGCCAAGCTGCTGAATAAACAGCTTGAGCGCGGCAAAATTGATGGTCTGAAGCTTGCAGGTGTGATCTCCACCATCCAGCCAGTGCTGGAATACAGCGGTTTCGACCGTGTGGACGTGGTGGTTGAAGCGGTCGTCGAGAACCCGAAAGTGAAAAAAGCGGTGCTGGCCGAAACCGAAGACAAGGTGCGTCCGGAAACCGTGCTGGCCTCTAACACCTCCACCATTCCTATCAGCGAACTGGCGAGCGTGCTGAAGCGTCCGGAAAACTTCTGCGGGATGCACTTCTTTAACCCGGTGCATCGCATGCCGCTGGTCGAAGTGATTCGTGGGGAAAAAACCTCCGACGAAACCATCGCCAAAGTGGTGGCGTGGGCGAGCAAGATGGGCAAAACGCCAATCGTCGTTAACGACTGCCCGGGCTTCTTCGTTAACCGCGTGCTGTTCCCGTACTTCGCCGGTTTCAGCCAGCTGCTGCGCGACGGCGCAGACTTCCGCAAAATCGACAAAGTGATGGAAAAACAGTTCGGCTGGCCGATGGGCCCGGCGTACCTGCTGGACGTTGTCGGCATCGACACTGCCCATCACGCGCAGGCGGTGATGGCGGCGGGCTTCCCGCAGCGCATGCAGAAAGATTATCGCGACGCCATTGACGCCCTGTTCGACGCCAACCGCTTTGGGCAGAAAAACGGTCTGGGCTTCTGGCGCTATAAAGAAGACAGCAAAGGCAAACCGAAGAAAGAAGAAGATCCGGCGGTGGATGGCCTGCTGGCCGACGTCAGTCAGCCAAAACGCGACTTCACTGACGATGAGATCATCGCCCGGATGATGATCCCGATGATCAACGAAGTAGTGCGCTGCCTCGAAGAAGGCATTATCGCCAGCCCGGCAGAAGCGGATATGGCGCTGGTGTACGGCCTCGGCTTCCCTCCGTTCCACGGCGGCGCGTTCCGCTGGCTGGATACGCTCGGCAGCGCCCGCTATCTCGATATGGCTCAGCAGTACCAGCACCTCGGCCCGCTTTATGAGGTGCCGGAAGGTCTGCGTAACAAAGCGCGCCATAACGAACCCTACTACCCAGCAGTTGAGCCAGCCCGTCCGGTTGGCGCGCTGAAAACGGCTTAAGGAGTCACAATGGAAAAGGTTGTCATTGTTGATGCGATTCGCACCCCGATGGGCCGTTCAAAAGGCGGTGCATTCCGTAACGTGCGTGCGGAAGATCTCTCCGCGCACCTGATGCGTAGCCTGCTGGCGCGTAATCCGGCGCTGGACCCTGCTTCGCTGGACGATATTTACTGGGGCTGCGTCCAGCAGACGCTGGAGCAGGGTTTCAACATCGCCCGTAACGCGTCTCTGCTGGCGGAGATCCCGCATTCGGTTCCGGCGGTCACCGTCAACCGTCTTTGCGGTTCGTCGATGCAGGCGCTGCACGACGCGGCACGGATGATCATGACCGGCGATGCGCAGGCCTGTCTGGTGGGCGGCGTGGAGCACATGGGCCACGTGCCGATGAGCCACGGGGTCGATTTCCATCCGGGCATGAGCCGCAACGTGGCGAAAGCCGCCGGTATGATGGGCCTGACCGCCGAGATGCTCTCCCGTCTGCACGGCATCAGCCGTGAAATGCAGGATGCCTTTGCCGCGCGCTCGCATGCCCGCGCCTGGGCCGCCACGCAGTCTGGTGCCTTTAAGAATGAGATCATCCCAACCGGCGGTCACGACGCAGACGGCGTACTGAAGCAGTTCAGCTACGACGAAGTTATCCGTCCTGAAACCACTGTTGAAGCGCTTTCTACCCTGCGTCCGGCGTTTGATCCGGTCACCGGCACGGTAACGGCGGGCACCTCGTCTGCCCTGTCCGACGGTGCCGCCGCCATGTTAGTGATGAGCGAAAGCCGCGCCCGCGAATTAGGCCTGACGCCACGCGCCCGCGTGCGTTCGATGGCAGTCGTGGGCTGCGATCCTTCCATCATGGGTTACGGTCCGGTCCCGGCGTCAAAACTGGCGCTGAAAAAAGCGGGGCTGAGCGCAAGTGATATCGACCTCTTTGAGATGAACGAAGCGTTCGCCGCGCAGATCCTGCCGTGCATTAAAGATCTGGGGCTGATGGATCAGATCGACGAGAAGATTAACCTCAATGGCGGCGCGATAGCCCTCGGTCACCCGCTGGGCTGCTCCGGGGCGCGTATCAGCACCACGCTGATCAACCTGATGGAACGCAAAGATGCCCAGTTCGGACTGGCGACGATGTGTATCGGGTTGGGTCAGGGGATCGCGACGGTGTTTGAGAGAGTGTAAATGTAAATAAGGAAAAGTATCTTAAAACCAATGACGTCAGAACAAGGCGGCAAGCGAGCGAATCCCGATGAGCTTACATTAGTAAGTGATTCGGGTGAACGAGCGCAGCCAACGCAGTTATGGCGCCATTGGCGAAGAGAGACAGTTTAGTTGCCGTTCTTCCCGCCTGTCAGGGGCGGGTTTTTTACATTATTGCAGCAGCGAAATATCCGCCACGCGCAGGAACAGCTCACGCAGTTTCTCAAGCATCGAGAGACGGTTAATACGCAGCTCTTTATCTTCCACGTTCACCATCACCTTCTCGAAGAAGGCATCAATGACGTCACGTAGCTCCGCCAGCTCCACCAGCGCTTCCTGGTAGCGACCTTCCGCGAAATACGGCTCCAGCTTGTCGCGCAGCACCACAACCTGCATCGCCAGAGAAATCTCTTCCGGCTCTTTCAGGGTTGCAGCGTTTACGCGTTCGTTCAGCGTCTCGTCGGATTTCGCGAGGATGTTGGATACACGCTTGTTGGCCGCGGCCAGCGCAGACGCCGCTTCCAGCGTACGGAAGTGGGATACCGCTTTCATACGCGCATCGAAATCTGCCGGACGGGTCGGACGACGCGCCAGCACCGCCTGAATGGTATCAACGGAGTAACCTTCGTCCTGATACCACGCGCGGAAACGACCGAGCATAAAGTCGATAACATCATCCACAACCTTCGCGTTGGTCAGCTTATCGCCGTACAGACGGACCGCTTCTTCGGTCAGCGTTTGCAGATCGAGATTGAGGTTCTTCTCTACGATGATGCGCAGCACGCCCAGCGCAGCACGACGCAGCGCAAACGGGTCTTTGTCGCCTTTCGGATGCTGACCGATACCGAAGATACCCGCCAGGGTGTCCATCTTATCGGCAATCGCCACGGCGCAGGCAACCGGGTTAGACGGCAGATCGTCACCGGCAAAGCGCGGCTGATATTGCTCGTTCAGGGCCACAGCCACGTCTTCCGCTTCGCCGTCATGACGCGCGTAGTGCATGCCCATCACGCCCTGGGTGTCGGTAAATTCGAACACCATGTTGGTCATCAGGTCGCACTTGGAGAGCAGGCCCGCGCGGGTAGCGTGGTTAACGTCGGCACCAATTTCACGGGCAATCCAGCCGGACAGCTCCGCGATACGGTCAGTCTTGTCGCGCAGCGTACCCAGCTGCTGCTGGAAGAGTACGGTTTGCAGACGCGGCAGGTTATCTTCCAGACGTTTTTTACGGTCGGTGTTGAAGAAGAACTCGGCGTCCGCCAGACGTGGACGCACCACTTTCTCGTTACCGGAGATAATCTGGCTCGGATCTTTCGATTCGATGTTCGCGACGAAGATGAAGTTTGGCAGCAGCTGGCCGTCGTTGGCGTAAACCGGGAAGTACTTTTGGTCACCCTTCATGGTGTACACCAGCGCTTCAGCCGGAACGGCCAGGAATTTCTCTTCGAATTTCGCGGTCAGCACAACCGGCCATTCGACCAGAGAGGTCACTTCTTCCAGCAGGATATCGCTCAGATCGGCATTACCGCCAATTTTGCGCGCCGCTTCTTCGGCGTCAGCTTTGATTTTGGCTTTACGCTGTTCGTAGTCAGCAATGACCTTACCGCGCTCCAGCAGGATCTGCGGGTACTGATCAGCATTGTCGATGGTGAACTCCGGCTCGCCCATAAAGCGGTGGCCGCGGATCACGCGATCGGACGCCACGCCCAGAATGGTCGCCGGAATAACGGTATCGCCCAGCAGCAGGGTCACGGTGTGAACCGGACGCACAAAGTGAACGTCAGACGCGCCCCAGCGCATCAGCTTAGGAATCGGCAGCTTAGCCAGCGAGGTCGCAATCATATCTGGCAGCAGCGCTTCCGCGCTTTCGCCTTTCACATGGGCACGATACAGCAGCCATTCACCTTTGTCGGTGGTCAGACGTTCGGCCTGATCGACGGTGATACCGCAGCCGCGCGCCCAGCCTTCAGCCGCTTTGCTCGGCTTGCCTTCCGCGTCGAACGCCTGGGCAATGGCCGGGCCACGTTTTTCAACTTCGCGATCCGGCTGGGACGCCGCCAGGTTTGCCACTTTCAGCGCCAGACGACGCGGCGCAGCAAACCACTCAATTTTACCGTGCGCCAGGCCAGCGTTATCCAGCTCAGCAGTGACGTTCGCAGCGAAAGATTCAGCCAGGCTGCGCAGGGCTTTTGGTGGCAGCTCTTCAGTGCCGATTTCCACCAGGAAAGTTTTCTCAGACATGGCCGCCTCTTATTTGTTTCGGTTGCACATCGGGAAGCCAAGGGCTTCACGGGACGCGTAGTAAGCTTCAGCAACGGCTTTGGTCAGGGTACGAATACGCAGAATGTAGCGCTGACGTTCAGTCACGGAGATCGCTTTGCGGGCATCCAGCAGGTTGAAGCTGTGGGCAGCCTTCAGAATACGCTCGTAGGCAGGCAGAGGCAGCGGAGTCTCCAGCGCCAGCAGCTGCTGGGCTTCTTTCTCGTACTGCTCGAAGCAGGTGAACAGGAAGTCCACGTCCGCGTATTCGAAGTTATAGGTGGATTGCTCCACTTCGTTCTGATGGAACACGTCGCCATAGGTGGTTTTACCCAGCGGGCCGTCGCTCCAGACCAGGTCGTAAACGCTGTCTACGCCCTGAATGTACATGGCCAGACGTTCCAGACCATAGGTGATTTCGCCGGTGATCGGTTTACATTCCAGACCGCCAACCTGCTGGAAGTAGGTGAACTGGGTCACTTCCATGCCGTTCAGCCACACTTCCCAACCCAGACCCCAGGCACCCAGCGTTGGGTTTTCCCAGTTATCTTCCACGAAACGAATGTCGTGAATGGTCGGATCCATACCCAGCTCTTTCAGTGACCCGAGGTACAGTTCCTGAATATTGTCAGGTGATGGCTTAATCACCACCTGGAACTGATAGTAGTGCTGCAAACGGTTCGGGTTTTCGCCGTAACGGCCATCGGTCGGACGACGGGATGGCTGAACATAGGCGGTCGCCATTGGCTCTGGCCCTAACGCGCGCAGGCTGGTCATCGGGTGTGAGGTGCCTGCGCCAACTTCCATGTCCAAAGGTTGAACAATGGTGCAGCCCTGACGAGCCCAGTAATCCTGTAAGGTCAGGATCAGGCCCTGGAAGGTCTTGGTATCAAACTTTTGCATAGTATTTCGTGCTGGATACGTGTGGTTTTAAATGGAAGGGATCAGTATACCCGCTGGCTGCAAGATATACAGTACGAAACGGGGTTGTTTAGGGAAAATTGGGGAATAAGCCCTACAGCCAGAACTTGCGAAGGCTCTGGTTGCTGCTTATACGAGCAATTTAGCGCATTGAGAGATGTAAAAACTGGCCGTCTGCATCAAAAGAGCAGACAAAGCCCTCTTTACGCGCCGTATAGCCTTTCAGTTCATAGCTGCCCTGAAAGCGCTCGAAGCCGTTAATATGAATTTTCTGTGCTTCGGAATTATAACGGTGAGCCGCCTGATCCCTGCACAGCTGTTCCATATTCAGGGAACGCTCCGGGCTCATTTTCCCCTGCTGCGCTTTTTGGACTGGAGCCTCCTGAGAAGCACTGCACCCTGCTAATAAAAGCAGCAGAAAGAGTGACGCCCCACGCTTCATCATCATTTTTATTACCGCCCTGGTCAGTGGCTGTTATTTTTAGTAGCAACACGTTTATAGATTAATGTTCAACATTCTGCGAATCTCGCCAGCTCCCGACAAGACAGCCTGGTTAAACTCAGAATTTTCCAAGGGAAAAGTTTTACGCAATCGCAGTCACACTTTCTTTATCAGGAATACAGAGGAACTGATGCAGTCAAAAATTAACTGGATTGATAACCTGCGGGGAATAGCCTGTCTGATGGTGGTGATGATCCACACTACGACCTGGTATGTCACGAACGCGCACAGTATCAGCCCTGTTAACTGGGATGTCGCCAATATTCTGAACTCAGCCTCACGCGTGAGCGTCCCGCTGTTCTTTATGATTTCCGGTTTTCTCTTTTTTGGCGAGCGTAGCGCGCAGCCGAGACATTTCATCCGTATTGTCTCCTGTTTGCTGTTTTACAGCGCCATTTCGCTGCTCTATATCATCCTGTTCACTTCAATTAATGCTGAACGTTCCCTGCTCAATTTGTTGCAAAAACCAGTGTTCTATCATCTGTGGTTTTTCTTCGCGATAATGGTTATCTATCTGGTTTCGCCGTTAATTCAGGTAAAAAACGTTAGCGGTAAAATGCTGCTGGCCTTGATGGTAATAATCGGGATCGTGGCAAACCCGAATACCGTCTCACAGAAAATTGATGGCTTTGAATGGCTGCCCGTTAACCTCTATATCAACGGCGATACGTTTTATTACGTGCTGTACGGCATGCTGGGGCGCGCCATCGGCATGATGGAGACGCAAAAGAGAGGAATAAACTGGCTTTGCGCGGCAGCATTTATCGCCGGTGTGTTTATTATCTCTCGAGGGACGCTGCACGAGCTGCAATGGCGCGGAAACTTTGCCGATACCTGGTATCTCTACTGCGGGCCGATGGTCTTTATCTGCGCGGTTTCGCTGCTGACCCTGGTTAAAAACACCCTGAATGCCCGCCCGCTTCCGGTGCTGGGGTTTATCTCTCGCCACTCGC
>NZ_JABMCU010000134.1:0-12266 GCF_013179605.1 Enterobacter sp. CM29
TCATCACAAACAGATGTAGTGATAGATATTTATCCCGAGGCTGATTATCGCTATTCAGTTGCCTGGTTACCTGTTTTCGCGGCTGCAGTGGCAAGCGGTAAAACTTCCTTTGAAACTGTGTTTGAACACAAACCTGGCGCCGTATTTTTCCTGAGACAAGTTCGGGACTTCGATTCTCGCTGGTTCAAGGCCATATTCCAGTGCAGCCTTCTGCGTTATATTTCAAAAAATAAAAAGGATTAAAGATGACTACACGCTTTTTTTCGTCGCTTATTGAACAATCGTTGTCTCGCTCAACCGAAGCAACGCTCAGTATTATGGGGATCACAAACCCGAACTTACGCAAGCATCTCGCAGAGCAAATGGGTGCCGATTGTGGGAAATCAGGCTCATTTCTTGCCTCACCAGTATTCCAGCAAATGTTTGGCTGGAAAGAGTCAAATTATACAATGCGCAACCTGACCGAAGGTAAGGCATTACTGAGTAAAGCTGTTGTTGATTCACTAGATGATCATAACAACGGTCGTTACCGTTTTGGTGCAGACTGGAAACCCTTCACTCACCAGCTAGCCAGTTGGAAGGCTTTACTGGAAGATAAACATTCGGTAGTGGTGACAAGTGGTACGGGGTCAGGCAAAACGGAATGTTTTATGGTTCCTGTGCTGGAAGACCTCTACAGAGAATTACATGAAAATAGCAACAACCCACTTGTCGGCGTCAGGGCCCTTTTCCTCTA
Source organism: Enterobacter sp. CM29 (assembly GCF_013179605.1). Lineage (NCBI taxonomy): Bacteria > Pseudomonadati > Pseudomonadota > Gammaproteobacteria > Enterobacterales > Enterobacteriaceae > Enterobacter > Enterobacter sp. CM29. The sequence goes on from NZ_JABMCU010000134.1 coordinate 737, forward strand.
CCCCCTCAATGCCCTAATTAATTCACAGCGGGAGCGCCTGGATGCGTGGACACGTGGATTTGGTACTGGGATCCGTTACTGTCTTTATAATGGCAATACAGAAAATCTTCACGCTTCGGTAAAAAGCGAGCAGGCAAAAAGGCCAAATGAAGTGCTTTCACGCGAAAAGATGCGTGAAGAACCCGCACCAATTCTGGTAACAAACGGCACGATGCTGGAATATATGATGGTCCGCCAGATTGATGCTCCAATTATTCAACAGTCTAAAGCACAAAAATCATTACGCTGGATAGTACTGGATGAAGCGCATACCTATGTCGGATCGCAGGCCGCTGAATTAGCTCTGCAGTTACGCCGCGTGATGACGGCCTTTGGCGTGACGCCAGACGATGTGCGTTTCGTGGCAACCTCTGCAACTATTGCCGGAAGCGATGCCGAAAAACAACTGAAAAAATTCCTCTCTGTATTATCCGGTATACCGCAGGAGCGCATCGATGTACTGGACGGAAGCCGAGTGATTCCGAAACTGGCATCGTGCAAACACGTTTATATTCCTTTAGAAGAAATTGAACAAATCCCTGATACAGACATGAAGGGCGTAAGCCCAGAGCGCTTTGAAGCTCTTACGCATTCACCTGAAGCACATTACTTGCGTGAGATGTTAGTTACTCAGCCGGATCCAATGAAGCTGGATACGATGACGAAGCGGTTGAATACGCTGACCAAGCAGAATTATAGCCAGCAGGAAGTACTTCGCTGGATCGACGTCTGCTCTGGTACACAACCTAATCCTAAAGATCCGGCATTCCTGAAGATAAGAGCGCATATTTTCCAGCGCAATACCCAGGGAGTATGGGCTTGTGTTGATAAAGAGTGCAGACAAAAGCATGGCACTCCGCTGGATAAGGGCTGGCCCTTTGGTTATGTGTATGTGAATCAACGGCAAAATTGCGAATGCGGGAGCCCGGTCTACGAACTGGCATTCTGCAATGAATGTAACGAACCGCATCTTCTGGCCCGGGATAAAAATGGCAAACTTGTCCAATGGGAAAATAAAGGTGGCGATGAATTCTCTTTGCAGGATGAGGTGAATGTTGAAAACGACGCTACTGAAGAAAAAGTTGAGAAAGAAAGTAGTTACCGCCCTCCACTTATTATTGCGGCAGAAAAGGCCAGTGAAACTGGTTATATCCTACAGCGACTCGATCGCAAGACTCGTCGTATTGGTGTAGTTAATAATGAAAGTATTGAACTGATTATTAACGATATTGAACAGGTATGTAGTGCCAGTGGCTGCGGCTACAGAGGCACGAGTGGAAAACAACCTTTCCGCCGCGCATTGTTGGGTGGACCGTTTTATGTCACCAATATTGTGCCAACCGTTCTGGAGTATTGTCAGGACTTTGTCAGCGAAGATGGAAAGGAGGGAGTGGGGCCTGATTCACTGCCAGGTAGAGGCCGCCGTCTCATTACCTTCACCGACAGCCGCCAGGGAACAGCGCGCATGGCGGTACGCATGCAGCAAGAAGCTGAACGCAGTCGCTTACGTGGCAGCGTAGTAGAAATATTGGGCTGGCATCAACGAAAACAGACTTCCACCACACCAAATGCCAATACAGATCTTGAAAAGTTAGCAGCGTTGGCAAAACAGGCACGCGAACAGGCCGATGAATTTAGAAGCTGGGGATTACCTGAACAAGCGAAGCTGGCAGAAGTACAGGCCGAGCAGCTTGAACAAGCTTTTCAGGCTGCGACCGGAGGTAACGTAGCGACCATTCTCATTTCCCGAACCTGGACAGAAATAGTTAATGAGCTTAGAGAGAAAGCCGATATTAGCGGCCCTATTCTGCAATATAATCACTATCTGAAGCCTGAAATTTTCAACGAAAACGGCGGGCCGCTGAAGCTATCGGAAATGTTGCTTTTCCGGGAGTTTATGCGTCGTCCTAAACGAACTAACAGCCTGGAAACGCAAGGGCTGGTGCGGGTTGGTTATCAGGGGCTAGAGAAGATTCATAAGATGCCGATGCATTGGCATGAGCAAGGGCTGACGCTGGATGACTGGAAAGATTTTCTTAAGGTTACTCTGGATCTGTACGTACGTGAAAGCAACTTCACACAACTGGACGATGAGTTAAAAAACTGGATTGGTAGCCGTTTTTCGTCAAAATTCGTCCGTAACCCGGAAACAAAAGATCCTGAAGATAATCAGAACAGACGCTGGCCACAAATTCGTAATGGCAATTTGTCCCATCGTTTGGTGAAGTTATTAATGCTTGGTGCGGGATTAAAAAAAGTAAATACGGCGACGATTGATATTATCAATACATGGTTAAAAGAAGCATGGAACCAGCTTACCGGGTCACTTGCCGTACTGAAGCCTGATGGTAACCGTTTCTATTTGCCGAAAGAGCATTTGACCTTCTCTTTAATAACGGATGCCTGGATTTGTCCGGTCACCAATAAAATTCTGGACACTGCTTTTAAAGGGTTAACCCCATATCTACCCACTCACATTTCCTTTGAACAACTCACCCAGACGCAATATGACGCATTTGTCGCGCAAAAGGTCACCATGCCAGAGATCTGGAAGGTGGATCGCTCACAAGAAGACTATGCTCCGGGTTTGGCTAAAGTACGTGACTGGGTCAGCAACGAGCCGCTGATCGCAAAATTGCGTTCGGAAAATGTCTGGACGGATATCAACGATCGTGTCGTAGAAGGTGGCTTCTACTACCGCACTGCAGAGCACTCTGCCCAGCAGTCTTCAGAACGCCTGCAAAGCTACGAAAAGATGTTTAAGAACGGGCAGCTTAATGTTCTCAACTGTTCCACCACCATGGAAATGGGGGTTGATATCGGTGGCATTACCGCCGTGGTGATGAACAACGTACCGCCGCATCCGGCCAATTATTTACAGCGAGCCGGGCGAGCCGGACGTAGCAAGGAATCGCGCGCGATATCTTACACATTGTGTAAAGGTAACCCGCACGATCAACAGGTATTTGCCAACCCGCTCTGGCCGTTTGAAACGATGATCCCTGCACCGATGGTGGCGATGAACTCAGCCCGGCTGGTGCAACGCCACGTCAATGCGTTATTGCTCTCTGACTTTTTATGTCACGTTATTGGCGAAACGGACAAAGAAAAAACCAGCCTCGACAGCCTCTGGTTTTTCGGTGATGACGAAGATCAATCAAAATGTGAACGCTTTAAAGTATGGCTTGAACGCCCCGAGCTTGATATTGACGCGGCGCTTGAAAGGCTGGTAAAAGGCACGGCGCTGCATGGCGCCAGCTCCCACAAATTGCGTGAGAAAACAGTTGATGCGATTACTCTTCTGCAACAGAGATGGCTTTCCGTCTATCGCGATCTTGTTGCACAGGAACGCGAATCGCAGCCGCAAACGCCTTACCGCAAGCGCATAGAACTGGAAAAAAAACGACATTGCGGCGAATATTTACTGCGCGATCTGGCGGCCAGAACCTTCCTTCCCGGATACGGCTTCCCAACGGATGTGGTGACGTTTGATAACTTCACAATGGAAGACTATATTCGCGAAAAATCGCAGAAAAGCCGGGATAAAAAAGATCGCGAAGATAACGTGTCGCGTTATAAAGGGCTCCCCTCCCGCAACCTTGGGGTTGCTATCCGTGAATATGCACCAGGTGCAGAAATTATTCTTGATGGTAGGGTCTTCCGTTCTGCCGGTGTCTCCCTGCACTGGCACAATATTAATGCCGATACGAATGAAGCGCAGCGTCTGGATTGCGCCTGGCGCTGCCACAAATGCGGGACCATCGGCTATGAAGAGGGAATGAGCAGTTCCGGGGTATTATGCTGTACCAACAGCACCTGCGGTGAAAAAATCATCATGGATAATCGCCGTCAGGTGCTGCAGCCTGCCGGGTTTGTAACCGATGCGCATGCGCCGGTGACAAACAACATTGAAACCATGAAATTTATCCCGGTTGTCCCTGCCTGGGTGTTTGTTAAAGCGGAACCCGTACCACTGCCTAACCCGACAATGGGGTATATGACGTCTGGTGCTGATGGTCATGTTTTCCAGCAAAGTCTCGGAGAAGGTGGTCATGGTTACGCATTATGCCTGAGCTGTGGGCGTGCGGAGTCGATGCTGAATGAAAATGATGCACCGAGAAGTATGGAAGCTCACTACCCACCTCGTCCAGGAAAAGCGGACCGCGATAGCCAAAATCAGCGGCTGATTTGCCCCGGTTCGACGGCACTGATGAAAAACGTCACGCTGGGGGCATTAGCACGAACAGATGTATTTGAAATGGTTCTGCGGAAGCCACAAAACGGTGAATACCTCCCGGATAATACAGAAGAAGGTCGGCTTGTCGCCATGACTCTGGCGGTTGCCCTGCGTCAGGCGCTGGCGGGTGTATTGGGTATTTCTGCTGCAGAACTGGGCTACGCTGTGCGTCCGGTCAGGCTGGAAGATGGACAATCGGTATTAGCCGTTCAACTTTACGATGTGATTAGCGGTGGCGCAGGTTTTGCGTCCAGTGCTCCATTACACATTGAGACCATTCTGCTGGGGATGGTGAAACAGCTGGGCTGCAACCATTGTGATACCGCATGCAGTGAATGTTTGCTCGATTCCCAAACCCGCCACGATCATGACCTGCTGGATCGTAAAGCGGCGCTGACCTGGCTTGGGGATGACTTCAGTTTCTACATTGGTTTACCAGATGAAGAGACATTCTCGCTACCAGATGCCCGCTATTGCCCGGGAGCGATTAGCGATACCCTTCGTCGGGCGATTAACGAGGGAGCTGAAAAACTCACACTGTGGATGAACGGGCCACTCAATGAATGGGATCTTTATGCCCGTCAATTCCGGGCGGCTATTCAGAACTACCGGATTAAAGACAATGTTGCGGTCGACCTTGTCATTCCTGCTGGCGTCGATGATCCGGAGCTGTTGCACGAGCTTTCGCAGTTTACTGCTTTGGGCGTGCGTTTGTGTCATATCGAACAGGCTCTGGAATTGCCGATTGTGGCGCAAATCGCCTTTGCCGATCGCGTAATGACGCTGGCTTCACGCAGCCAGCAGGCAACTATCCCGGGGCCAGGCTGGCACCTGAATGACGAACTGGTCGTTCGCAGCCTCGGCTATAAAACGGTAAAACTGAACGAGTTTGTTCTGCCGGGTAAAGCAGCGAACGCGGTTGAGCGAGTCAAAGACATAGAGATTCATAAACAGTTAAATGGTCCACTTTCGCAGTTCGGACAACGCTTCTGGGACACGCTGTTTAACAGCCATGAAGAAGCACAATCGCTGATGAAAAACCAGCGAATCACCAGCGTTCACTATACCGATCGCTATCTGCAAAACCCGGTTGCGCTGGCACTGCTGGGGGCGATACTGAAACCGCTAAAAACAAAGCTGACCGATGACGCGGAGCTTGAGCTTGATACTCTGTTTAAGCCCAAGGATCGTCCCGGCAACCGGCCGTTCCATGACTGGATGAGCGATGCGGATTTTCAGGATTTCGCCGACCAGTGGTTTACTGCGGCAATGGGCAGAGCGGTAGAACTGACGGTGTTCGATTCGCCACGTGATATTCCACATCATCGTAAGCTGACGGTGACCTTTGAAGATGGTCAGACGTTGAAGATTCGATTCGACCAGGGAATGGGATACTGGCGTATCGACTTCCCGTATGTATGGCGTAATTTTGACTTTGCCGAAGATGTGACTTATCAGCTAGTAAAACTGGCGCAAGCCTGCCAGGAGGGCAAAGTCCTTAATAGCGAGGAAAGCTGGGCAACGGATGTGCTGATAGAGGTGATGCCGTCTTAATGCATTAGCGCTCCCAATAAGGAATTGGGAGCGCTAAAACGACTCGAGTCAGCGATGGCCGATAACCCCAATTAGGCTTTTTTACGCGAGTTTTTTTTACCGCCGCTGGCGGCGCGTTCGGCCTTAATCCTTTCCAGCAGCGCGGTGGCGCTGTTTTCACCGCTGATAAGACTTGGGTTTTCAGCACGCCACTGGGCGGTAAGCTCGCCGAGGAAGGCTTTCGCCAGGATCGACTGAGTAAGGTTGTTGACGCGGGTCAGAGCGCTGTTGACCTGCTTTTCAATGGTGTCGGCGTAGGCGAAGAGTTGTTCGACACGGCGGACGATTTCGTGTTGTTCGGATAAACAGGGTAATGGTACTGGTATTTGTTTTAACTCCTTAACACTTTTTAAGTTTTGCATCGCTGAGCCAGTACTATTTTCAATAATAACCTTTTGGAACATTGGAGATCTAAAAAGAGTCAGGAAAAATCTCTTATCGTAAATTTCATTGTTAATCCGAACACGTAATAGAGCTTGGTTAATAATTCCTTTTTCACAACCTTCGGGTACTAATGTAATTTTCCCTATACTTCCAGCTCCGCTAATGAGGAAATCACCGGCATGAACCTCAAATTTATTCATTTCATGAAATTTTTCCTCTGTTATGTAATAACGGGAAAAACTGCAATCATCATTAATTGGGCAATATTGTTCATACACTTTATATCCTCGCTCTACGAATATGTCTTTTTTGAGTGCGCCTCCAAAAGGACCTCTTCTAAATGAATCTTTTTTATCTAGGAGAATGTTTTCCCAATGGGTTATTTTCCACTCATTAATTTCATTTTTATTACGCCATTCTTTAGTTAAATCACCTTTAACCGCAAAATCCATAACTACACGTTTGAACATTTCTAGTTTGTTAAACGTGCATTCCAGAAGTGCTTTGATGCTGTCTACCTGCGCCAGCAGCGTATCGAGTTTTTCGGCGATGATTTTTTGTTCAGCATAAGGTGGTAGAGATAACGGATGTTCTTTTATAACTTTTTGAGAAATATTGGGCTGGGCCCCACCTTTGCCTTTTTTTATGAATGCATTTTTCTCGTTGAGTAAAAAATAATATAAGAAAATACTTGAGGTAATACCTTCTATGGGCGAACCAACCGCACAAGCCTGGTTAGTAGTTGCATCAATTCCCAAGATAGACGTTTTACCAATAGTTGCCCCATACATTGCAATGGCAACAGAACCCTTGGGAAAATATTTAGCACTTGAGTTTTTTACGCCAGCATCGGTAATGTATTCACTTGCTTCGGTAATTAATTTAGGCCCTAAGTCACCAGTTTTGATCCAAGGTATATTACCATTATAATACTCGTCATGACTGCGGGATGGTGTACCACCGGAACCCCAATTTGCAATATTTTGCAGGTTTGTCACAACCCACCCCTCCGGCAATTTCCCCCCACTCATTCCTTCACCTCACCAAACGCTTCTTCCAGCAACTGACGCTGCGCATCCGCCTCATCCTCCGCGCCCAGCTCGCGCATCAGCGCGTCCAGCTCGCCCAGCGCCTGCACCAGCTCGCCCATCGCTTCTGCTGCAAGCACATCTGGCTCCGGCAGGCTGTCGGCGTCAATGCTGTCCTTATCCTTCAGCCAGGAGATATCCAGCGAATCGGATTTAGCGGTGCGGATCCATTCGCGGCTGAACTTACGCCAGCGGCTGGTGGCCAGGTGCTGATCGGTGTTTTTGTTTTCTTCGCTGTCGGCGACTTCGCTCTCTTCGGCATTAAAGCTCCACTCGCCTTCTTCACGCGGGCTTAAGCCGTGTGGATCCTCACCGTAGACGTTTTCAAACGGCTGCAGGTGCTGCTCGGTAAACGGCGTGCGCTTGCCGAAGCTCGGCATATTGGTACGCAGGTCATACATCCAAACGTCGTCGGTGCAGTTTTTATCCTGATTCGGATTGGCGACCGTGCCTTTGGTAAAGAACAGCACGTTGGTTTTGACGCCCTGGGCGTAAAAGATGCCGGTTGGCAGACGCAGGATGGTGTGCAGATGGCACTTGTCCATCAGGTCGCGACGAATGTCCGTACCCTTACCGCCTTCAAACAAAACATTATCCGGTACCACCACCGCCGCACGGCCGCCAGGGTGCAGGGTTTCAATAATATGCTGCATAAAGCACAGCTGTTTGTTGCTGGTCGGGTGCACGAAGGTGCGGGTAATGTTGGTACCCGCGGCGCTGCCAAACGGTGGGTTGGTGGCGACAATATGCGCCTTCGGCAGGTTTTCGCCGTCGCTGCCCAGCGTGTTGCCCAGACGGATGGCGCCGCCGTGATCAAGGTTGCCTTCAATATCGTGCAGCAGGCAGTTCATCAGCGCCAGACGACGGGTGCCGGGCACCAGTTCGAGGCCGATAAACGCGCGGTGGATCTGGAAATCCTGGGTGTCGCCATCAAGGTCATCCAGATCGTTGGTCTGCGACTTCACGTAACGGTCGGCTTCAATCAAAAAACCTGCGGTCCCGGCGGCCGGGTCCTGCACCACCTCACGCGGCTGCGGCTTCAGCAGATGGATGATGGTTTTGATCAGCGGACGCGGGGTGAAGTACTGGCCCGCGCCGGATTTGGTTTCATTGGCGTTCTTTTGCAGCAGCCCTTCGTACATATCGCCGAAGTCGTCGCGGGACTTGCCGTGAGCGCCATTGTACCAGTCCAGTGAGTCCATACTGCTCACCAGCTCGGTCAGCTGCTTTGGTTGGGTGATGGTGGTGTTGACGTTCTGGAACACCGCCTGCACCAGCTTTTTCTCGTCCGCGCCCAGATGCACCAGCAGGTTGCGGTAGAACTGCAACTGATCCTGGCCAATGCGCGATTTCAGGTCATCCCAGCGGTAGCCTTCCGGCAGGTAATCCGCTTCCTGGCCGGTTTCTTTGCACATTTTCAAAAACAGCAGCGAGGCGAGTTCATTGACGTAGTTTTGATAGGAGACGCCGCCGTCGCGCAGGTTGTCGCACAGTTTCCACAGTTTGGCGACCAGATCGTTATTGTTCATTGAAGATCCCATGTAAAACAGCGGCCCTTATCGGGGCCGCAGAAGAAGAAATTGCCGGGGATGATAACGCGTCAGGCGAGCTCATCCCAGATGTAATCGCTGAACTTATCCAACACGCTGTCGAAGTTGTCGTCAAAGGTGCGCTGTAACATTGGCTTACCGCCGCGACGGTGGAAATTGCCGGTTTTGAAGACGTCGTCGTCGAGCACCACTTTCTCTTTGAGCGCCTGCGCTAAACGGTCGAGCCAGCTTAGCTGTTCATCGCTCCAGTCGTTCTCGCCCTTGATACGTGACAGCGCGTGATCGACACGCTCGTCGAACGGTTTGAGCGCATCACCCACCGCCGCACGACGGATGTGGCCGATCAGCCGGGCGGCGATATCCTGATTGCGCGTTGCTTTCCACGCGCTGCGCAGGGACGACTCTTCAAAATGCTGGCGGTCAAACCACTCCTGCAATTCCACCAGCCCTTTACGAGTGAGGTCGCGCGGGCGATTGATCACCGCCTGCAGCGCGGGCTGGGCGTTAGGGGAACGCTGCACCAGCGCATCAAACGCTTCGAGGAAATCCTGCGGCGTGTCGTAATCGCCATACAGCGATTTGACGCTCACCACCTCATCGTCAATATCGAGGAATATGGGGGCATCGCGCAGGGCGTTGATATTGGTTTTCAGCTTTTCGAGGCGGGCGATAAAGCCGGGGAGCTTATTGAAAATCTCGGCGCTCCAGTGCGGTCCTTTTTCCCGCAGGCGCGAAGCCAGGCCACCGAAGTTTACGCCTGCGGCATCCATGCACAGTTCATCCAGACGGCGGACCTGCTTATCCACCGCTTCGCTGCGATCGCGATTATAAGTGGCGAGGCCAATGATTCTCTGCAGCTTGGCGACCAGCTGTTCATGGCTGTGCTCGGCAAAACTGCGGCCATCCGCTTCAATGGTTTTGTAGGTTTCTGAGTCGGTAATTTCATTGACCAGCGTTTGCAGTTCCACCTGTGGACGCACAACCACCGGGCGCATGGTATCGACGCTTTCCAGCGAGCTGTAGATATCAACACAGTCGAAAATCTTAAAGCTGGTTTTCCCCACCGACGGGCACAGACGCGTGGCACGACCCTTCATCTGCTCGTATAGAATGCGGCTTTTGACTTTGCGCAGGAACACAATATTACAGATTGAAGGAATATCCACGCCGGTGGTCAACAGATCGACGGTAACCACAATATTGGGCAACCGCTCTTTGTTGAAGCGGACGATCATGCTTTGCACTTTCTTCGCGTCTTTATCGGCATCACCGGTGATCTTGATAATGGCGTCGTGTTCAAGCTGCGGATACTTTTTCTTAAACGCGGTGCGCAGCTCGTCAACCACCATGTCGGCATGGGCGTTGGTGACGCAGAACACCAGCGTTTTTTGCTGTCCGGTGGGATCCAGGTATTTGGTGAGCTCACCGCATACCGCACGGTTAAACGCAGGGATCACCAGGCCGCGGTTAAAATCGGCAACCTCAAAATCCTGATCGTCAGCCAGCGTGTCGTTGATCAGCTCGCCTTGCGTGTTCAGGCGTTCCACCTGTTCGCCCTCGGAAAGATAGACCCCATCTTGCGCGTTGCGGGTAACGATCTGAATGGGCGGTTCCTGATCGATCAGGTAGCCGTCGATCACCGCCGTACGGTAGGTGTAGCGGTAAACTGGTTCGCCGAAAATATCAACCGTGTGCAGGGCTGGCGTGGCGGTCAGGGCAATTTTTACCGCGTCGAAGTGGTCGAGAATGCGACGGTAGGCGGAAACGTAATCCAGCTGGCTACGGAACTGCAGCTCGCCTTCGGTCTGCTCTTTATCAAGAATGTAGCCGCGGTGTGCTTCGTCGACCACGATACAGTCGTAGCGGCCAACCGGCATCGGTTCATCGGATTGCAACGTACGCTTGACCAGAGACTGAACCGTAGCGACGTGAATTTTGGTGCTGTCTTCCGGGAATTTGTCGGTCAAGCCTTTGATATCAAAAATACTGTTAAAGGTGTCGCCGTTAATTCGTGTGTCTTCAAACGACCCCAGCGCCTGCTCGCCAAGCGAGCGTCGGTCGACCAGAAACAGGACGCGTTTGAAACGCTGCGACTGGATCAGACGGAACATCAGGGCGATAGCGGTACGGGTTTTACCAGTACCAGTCGCCATCGCCAGTAGGATCTCTTGTTGGCCGTTGACAATGGCCTTCTCTACCGCGCGAACGGCATCCTCCTGGTAATAACGCAGGCCCAGTTCGCTCATTCCGGGGTTATCGGCAAACCACTGATTCTGTTTCTGCGGGTCGCTGCCCAGCATATCCAGCAGCTCTTCCGGGCGATGCCATTCCGGCAGCGCTTTCGACATATTGGTGGTGTGGCGGACGTCACGATACCAGATACCGCTTTTGGTCTTCATTGCCGCGCGGTATTCACGCCCGTTGGTGGAGTAGCAAAAGGGGATTTTAAAACGCTGTGTGCCGCTGGTATCTTGCCAGCTGATTTCGTAAACCGGTAGGGTTTCGTGTATATCGTCGGGGGTAAATTGCTCCAGAAGCGTATCGCGCAAAAACGCATTATCGAAATATTTACTGTATCGATAAGCCTCATTCAGCTTGCCGGGAACATCAATATTTTTACGTTTTGCTTCGACCACTGC